>JAQCGA010000018.1 GCA_027619145.1 bacterium
CCGCCGAGTATTGATGAGGCGTACGAAAAATTGTGCAATCTGACGGAGGCTGCGGGTCGGCTTCGGAAGCGTTTTGCCTGAAGAGGTGAGTATGCCGAATGAGTTCTGGTTTAACCGCATCATTGAGTACTGGAGTTTACCCAGGGCATCGGAGGTGGTTGAGCACGTGCGGCGGGCAAAGGTCCAGGTGGTGCAAATGGGGAACTTTGGACCCGATTTCTACAGTTTGGCCGAAGACGCCGGGGTGGCGCGTTCGTGGGTAGGCATGCCCTTGATTGGCACTGTTGCCAATCTTACGCAGGCTGCCGATCTTGTCCCGCAACTGCAGGCAGAGGGTGCCCGTGTTGTTGGGCAGTTATCGATGACGATGTTCTTTGGCGATCACGAGAAAGGTCTGGGGTTGTTCGGCAGCAACTGGGAACGGATCTGGACAGACGACATTTTGGGCCCGGCACCGTGTGGCAATGTTGAGGCGGTGATCCAGCGGGAAGTGGACGGTTCGATTCGGTGCAGTTTCGTCGAGGGGCGGCCTTACTACACCTACAAGGGATGTATTTGCAACCCCGGCTGGCTGGCGGTTCTGAAAACGATGATTGATAAGGGATTGGAAGTTGGACTGGACGGGTTTAACGCGACCCACAATTACGAGTCGTTCTGTCACTGTATGTACTGTGCTGAACACGTGCGCCAGGCTCTTGCAGGAGAAGGAGCGTTTACCCCTACAGAGCTACGTACGCTTTTCGACGGCGCAGAGCTGGAGGAAGTAAGAGACCTGCTGTCACCAGGAGAGAGCTGTCCTGCAGACTTGCGAGAGCGCTTCGAGCGGGTGCTTCACAAAGCGGCGGCGCATCGGCGTAAAGCGGCTTTTGACGAAGTTTTTATCGCGCACGGTCGGTCGATCAAACCGGACCTGCTCCTGGCGCAGTGGTATCACAAATACGATCTCAGGGCAGACGACGAGCGGAGCGCTTTACCTACCTCATTGTGGGCGAAAGGTGAAGATTATATCTGGTATAGTCAGGGGCCTTACAAGTGGGGGAGTTCGATCAACCAGGGGTATCTTTCCGACATGGGTTTGCCTGCCCGTTTCATGTACGCCGCCGGTGGTGGACGGCCTTTTGTGGTCAATAAATACGACTACCGGCGCTGGCGGGTCTGGAGTGCAGAAGCGGCGGCACATGGGGGAGCGGCGCTTGCCTTTCACGCCGGGCCACCCCGGGTTGAACAGGAGGATCAGACACGCGTTGCGCCTGAGGATTATTACGGTCCTGTCATTCGTTACCAGAGGTTCCTGGCCGAACACGAACATCTGTTGCACCCGGCCACGCCGTGGTCTCGGGTTGCTCTGGTCTATCCTCGACGTTTGGAAAGAGAAGGCGACGCCGACTGCCTGGATGTCCTGAAGCGTGTGGGCGAATGGCTCGAAGACGGGCACGTGCTTTTCGATATCATTCTGGACGAGCAACTGAATGTGCGCGCGGAGTCCTACGAGACGCTCATTCTGCCTGACGTTCAGCGTCTTTCCCAGGACGAACTAGCGTTGCTGGAGCGCCACGTAGCCTCCGGCGGTAGTCTGGTGCTGACAGGGTCTACAGGGTTTCTGGATGTGGATGGACAACCTCACGCTCCTGAACCTCTGAAGGCCTGGCGTATGCCACCTGAAAACGGTCAGATTGGGAGCCGACCGGAAGCCGGATCTGGCCGGGTCTTCTACGTGCCGGAAGGCCCCTGGAAGCCGGAAACGATTCCTATCTGGACGCTGAACAATGTTGAGATGCCGGTGTATTCCCGGCTAGGTGACGATTCATTCGGTCGCGCTTTCCTGGACGAACTGGTGCGGGTGAGCGGTGGGCAGGAACTCTGGACGGATGCGCCCTGGCTCGTTCGGGTGCGCGCGTGGCGACCGGAAGAGGCGCATACTCTTGTTCTGCACTGGATTAATTACCTCCAGGACGATGAGGCGGCAATAGAGGTTCCGATTCCGGTGGGACCGCTGCAAGTCGCATATCGGTTACCGGACGGGGTCGATGTAGAACGGGTTGAGTGGTGCTATCCAGAAATGGCGCGTCCGACGGTTCTTGAACACACGGTTGAATCTGGAGAGATTCGATTTTCGATCCCGCGACTGATTGTCTACGGGATGAGCGTTCTGTGGTTGCAGGATGGATAAGGGAGATACAATAGATGAGTCCTTCAGCGGCTTTGTTTTTGCACGTTGACGCAGGCAACATTTGAGGAAGAGGTAGATGAATCGATTTCACGCTGCGAATCGAGACCGCTGGAATCTGGCATCGCCGGGATGGGCCGCGATGCACGATCGACGTGGGACCTGGCGGGAAGTGCACGAGAAGCCCGAGCTGGTGTTCACCGAGAAGGAACTCGGGCTTCTTAGGGCGGTGGAGAACACTGATGTTTGTGTGCTGGGAAGTGGAGATAATCTGGCGGTTTTTGCCCTGGCCGGAATGGGGGCGAGGGTTACTTCGGTGGATTTATCGAGTGCACAACTGGAGGTGGCGGAAAGGCGCGCTGAGGAACTGGGGCTGGTGGTCGATTTTGTGGAGGCGGATGTTACGGATTTGAGCGTGCTGGAAGATGCGCGTTTTGATTTTGTGTACACGGGTGGCCATGTGGCGGTGTGGGTGTCCGATTTGAGTGCGTATTACCGGGAAGCGGTTCGGATACTTCGGCAGGATGGTCTGTTGCTGATTCATGAATACCATCCTTTTCGAAGGGTCTGGAAGGAATTGGAGGACCGGCTGGAGGTTGGGTTCAACTATTTTGACAATGGGCCCCATGAATATCATGCTTCGGAGGAACTGTTCGACCGGACGTCCGGTTCGGTGGTGCAATATGAATTTCACTGGACGGTATCTCAGTATTTCAATGCTGTGGTAGAACAGGGAATACGCATTACCTGTTTTGACGAAATAGGAGATGAGCCAGAAGGGTGGGAGGTTGCACCTCTGGGAGGGTTACCGCACATGCTTCTGATAGCAGGGCGGAAGACATAAGATGGCGTTTCAGGTGAGTAGATAGAATATGACATTCAAAAACGAATCGTCTGACAAAAGGAATCTTGAAATGGACCCCAGATGGCAAGACCTTCCACATACCGATACAGAATTTGTTCTTGCGACATATGCCACCCGTGAAGCCTGGGAGGCCAAGCGCGATCAGCTTAAGAAGCGGATTCTTTTTGCATCGGGTCTCTGGCCGATGCCAGAAAAGCCACCGCTGAATGCCCGGATCTGGAACCGGGTGGAGCGCGATGGGTATACGGTTGAGAAAGTCTGGTTTCAGAGTTTGCCGGGGTTTTATGTGGGAGGATCTCTTTATCGGTCTGTTGATCCAAAGCCCCAGGGGCATCCGGGTGTTCTGGCGCCACACGGGCATTCGACGTTGGGGCGTTTGAACGAGAGCGAGGCGGCTTCTTACCAGGCGCGGGGTCTTACGCTGGCGAGAATTGGCTGTACGGCGTTTATGTGGGATATGGTGGATTATAACGATAGTGCGCGCCATCTCTCGGGTGCTTACGAGAAAGAGACGTACGGGGTTGTTCACCGTGCGCCCTGGGCCCACGAGCAGGATGAACGGATGTTGTGGAATCTGAATATTCTGGGTTTTCAGCTTTGGAACAGTATTCGTGCGCTGGATTTTATTTCTGAGTTGCCAGAGGTGGATCCGAATCGTTTGGCGTGTACTGGAGAGTCAGGGGGTGGGACGCAGACCTACAATCTGTATGCTGTGGATGACCGGCTCCACGCTGCGGCTCCGGTCTGTATGGTTTCGGCTTATATGCAGGGCGGGTGTGTTTGCGAAAACGCACCGTTGCTGCGGGTGGATACCAACAATGTGGATATCGGGGCTACTTTTGCACCCAGGCCGCTGCTGCTTGTGAATTCGGCTCAGGATTGGACGCAGCACACGCCTGTGGTGGAGTATCCTGCGATTAAAAAGATTTATGATCTTTATGGGGCAGGGGACCAGGTTACCCAGGTTCAGATTGATGCGCCGCATGGGTATAATAAGGAGATGCGCGAGGCTGTTTATCGGTGGTTGGGGAAATGTTTCGGGCTGCCGATTGATGAGGATTATACTGAACCTCCTTATGAGACCGAATCCCATGAAGATCTTCTGGCTTTTGTAGACGGGTTGCCCGAGGGGGCGATATCGAGTCACGAAGAGTTGATTCGGCAGTGTATTGATGGCGCAACAAAGATGTTGGAAGCGTACCGTCCTGATACATCTGAGCAGTTGAACGAGAACCGCCGCGTGCTCGGGGAAGCTTTGCGGATTGCTGTGGGGTATGATGATTCCGACGCTGGTCTTCAGGGACGTACGAGCACGGAGTGGGCTGGCTTGACGTGCGAGGAGTACGTTCTGATTGGGAACCGGCGTGGGGTGCACGTGCCGGTCCGTTGTTTTACGCCGGATGCTCCGTCCGGCGTGTCCACGCTTTTGATTCATCCACAGGGTGCTGGTGCACTGTATGCGCCCATCGTGCAGGATTTGTTGCCGAATGGACAGACGGTTTATGCGATTGATCCCTTTGGCGTTGGCCGGAATGTGGATGAGGAGAACCCGGAGCAACCGCGGGGTAGTACCAAGTTTTTCTCGACGTTTAATCGGATGGATGAGGCTGAACGTATTTGCGATATCGTTCTTGGCTTGCGGCACATTCTGTCGGCGGATTCAAAAGAGGTGAACGTTGTTGGGTTTGGAGACGCCGGTTTCTGGACGTTGATTGCAGGCGCTATCCTTGAACCGCAAGAGGGGAGTTTGAGGTTTGTTATTGATGCCAGTGGGTTTGATACTGCAAATAACAGCGAATATCTCAATCGTTTACCCATTCCCGGCATTCGGAGTGCGGGTGGCCTGCTCAATGCGGCTGCTCTTGTGGTGCCGCACGATTTGTTGATGCACAATACTCAGGGGAGATTCGATACCACCTGGGCTGAAGCGGCTTATGCGCTGGATTCCAATACAGTTCTCACCGTTCAACAGGATCGTCTGAAGAATGATGTATTGATCGCATTTTTGACCCGTCTGGCGGGGTAAACGGGCGACGAGCTGTAGAGAAACTCAAATGGATTGGTGGGGATGTATGAGCGATTTGATATACCGGACGGCGATGGATCTGGCGGGTGCGATACGGCGTCGTGAAGCATCGGCGGTAGAAGTTGTAGAGGCGCATCTTGCACGGATTGAAGAGGTAAACGGCGAGATCAACGCTGTGGTTACGATTTGTGGAGATCGCGCGTTGAAGCGGGCGAGAGAAGCGGATGAGGCACTTGGCCGGGGGGAGTTGTGGGGACCTCTGCACGGGGTGCCGATTACGGTGAAGGATGCGTTTGATACGGCGGGCGTTCGAACGACGTCTGGTCATGCGCCGTTTACGGACAATGTGCCGGATTGTGATGCAACCCCGGTGGCGCGATTATTGGGGGCAGGCGCTGTGCTTCTGGGCAAGACGAATATGCCACCGCTGGGCCTGAACTACCAGTGTGAGAACGAGCTGTTTGGGCGTACGAACAATCCGTGGGATTTGAGCCGGACGCCCGGTGGATCGTCTGGAGGTAGTACGGCGGCGGTATGTGCGGGCATGGTACCGTTGGAACTGGGGGGCGATTTTGCAGGGTCTATTCGTACTCCCGCGCATTACTGTGGGGTGTTTGGCATGAAGCCTACGGAGTTTCTTGTGCCTCACAGGGGAGGCGCAGTGCGGCACATGGTACAATCGGGGCCCATTGCACGATCTGCCGAAGATGTGGCGCTGGCACTGAGATTGATTGCCGGGCCGGACGGCAGGGTGCGCGAGGTTCCTCCGGTACCGCTGGTGGAAACACCATACCGGCCGTTGTCTTCTTATAAGGTGGCCTTGCTTTTAGAGATTCCGGGTGCGAAGCCTTCGGCCGATATCATGGCTTCCACGGCGAGGCTTGCAGAGGGACTTGCGGGTGTTGGCTGTGAGGTACGTGAAGAGATTCCGGAAGGGTGGGCGTTCGATTCTCTAACGGAGACGTGGGCAGAACTGGGGTACGCTGAAATTGGTTCCGGGATGGACGATGCGGCACGGGAGGCGTTCCGGGCACAGTTGCGTATGTCGCCGGATTCGGAGGATGCGCTGTTGCGGGGTGCCTACCGTGGGCTGGACGCAGACAACCGGGCTTTTGCGGAGACGTTGAATCGAAGGGACGCGTTTGCGGCATCGCTGGATCGGTTGCTGGAGGAGGTGGACGTGTTGCTGATGCCATCGGCAATGACGACTGCACTACCGCATTGGCCTACAGGGGAGCCCATTCCTGTGGATGGGCGAGAGGAGATTTACTGGACGGTTGGCCTGGGGTATACAACGCCGTGCAATCTGACGGGCCATCCTGCAGTGATATGTCCTGTGGGCCTGGCCAGTGACGGGTTGCCGGTGGGCATACAGGCTGTTGGACGCAGGTGGGGAGATATGGCGCTGCTGGGATTTGTGGCGCGGCTTACGGAGTTTGTTGGGCCTATGCCGCGACCGATGATCACACAGTTGCCACCGGAGGTGGTATGATTGTTATCTTTGGAATCAAAGAAAAGTTAAATCCGATCAAAGGCAGATTGTCGGATGTGATTCATGGTTGTATGCAATCGGTCCTGGGTATGCCAGACGACAAACGTGCGCATCGTTTTGTGCCACTGGAGAGGGAAGATTTTTATTCTCCCGGCGGACGTACCGATGCGTATACCGTGATTGAAATTAAGATGATGCAGGGCCGAGAAGTAGAAACCAAGAAGGCTTTGATCAAGGCGTTATTTGCAGAGATAGAACGTCAGGTGGGGATCTCTCCGATAGATGTCGAGATTACGATTCTGGAGCAGCCTGCCCATTGCTGGGGGTTCCGAGGTATGACCGGCGATGAGGCGAAATTGAATTACAAGGTTAACGTGTAAGAATCGCAGGAAACCCGAATGTTGTTGTTTCGCTCGCGAGGTGTTTGACTCCGGGCTTCAGAGTTTTTGTTCACATACCTCATTGAGGAGGAATATACATGGCTGCAAAGAAGACGATCGCGATTGTTGGGGCTACTGGTGCACAGGGAGGTGGATTGGCACGTGCCATTTTGAATGACTCGAATGGCTCTTTTCAGGCGCGTGCGATTACGCGGACTAAGGATTCGGACAAGGCGAAAGAACTGGCCCGGCTTGGGGCGGAGGTTGTAGAAGCGGATCTGGATGACATAGAGAGTTTGAAGCAAGCGTTCCAGGGCGCTTATGGCGCTTATTGTGTGACGAATTTCTGGGAGCATTTTTCGCCAGTGAAGGAGCTGGCCCAGGCGGCGAATCTGGCCGGGGCGGCGAAGGATGCGGGCCTGGAGCACGTGATCTGGTCCACGCTTGAGGACACGCGGAAATGGGTGCCGCTGGAAGATGATCGGATGCCTACGTTGCAGGAGAAGTACAAGGTGCCGCATTTTGACGCCAAGGGGGAGGCCAATCAGGCGTTTACCGACCGCGGGGTACCGACAACGTTTCTGCTGACGTCGTTTTACTGGGATAATTTGATCTATTTTGGAATGGGGCCGAAGAAAGGTGAGGACGGTAAGCTGGGTATCACGTTTCCGATGGACGAGAAGAAACTTCCGGGGATTGCGGCAGAGGATATTGGACGGTGCGCGTACGGGATTTTCAAGGCGGGTCGGGAGTATATTGGCAAGACGGTGGGGATTTCCGGAGAGCACCTGACGGGCGAACAGATGGCGGCTGCGCTTTCGCGGGCGCTGGGTCAGTCTGTGGGCTACAATTCCGTTCCTCCAGAAGTGTACCGAAGCTTCGGTTTCCCAGGCGCGGATGATCTGGGAAATATGTTCCAGTTCAAGCGTGATTTTGAAGATGATTTCTGTGGGGCACGAAACCTGCAAACGTCCCGGGCACTGAATTCTTCGCTACAAACTTTTGATGCGTGGCTGGAGAAGAATAAGGGGCGCATTCCCCTCGAATAGGCTAACGAACGAGAGCGTTCATTGATTCGTGTCTGGATAGCGCTGTATTTATGATGAAGAAACTTTACGGTTGAGGGTAAATCTTATGCAAGATAGCGGGTGGGCACGTGTGAGTGAGGACGATCGAAAAATCAAGATTGAGACCGATCAGCTGGAAGCTGTCATTCCAAAGAAGGATCCCAAGCAATGGATGACCGGGATTGAAAAAGAATCGTTTCTGGATAAGGCGACAGGATTTCGGTCCATTGGTGATGGTTTGATGGTGATTGATTGGTTGATGGAGGCGGGCAGTGATGAAGCATATGCCGATGAGGTGATTGCTCCGGATGGGCATGGGGTGAGCCAGTACCTGTGGTATGAAAATGAGCCCGATCCGGCACGGCGGGAGTACGCAATTTTGTGTCATGGTAGCAGCCATCGGAAGCGTGCAATTGAGGGGCCGCAGCTTTGTCACAGAATGAAACCGGTGCAGCCAGTGATTACGCAGGGAGAAGATTTTGTTGCGGTTGAAACGACGTATCAGTACGAATACGCCGCTCCAGGACGCAATGTTGGATCGCGCTGGACGCAACGGATTGTGTTTCCGAAAGGTGAGCGCTTTTTTGTGTTGATGGATAAGATCGACAGTGTGAATGATTCAGAGGAGATGTTTTTGCGGAACGATACGCCAGGCTGTGTCCGCCATGTGGAGGGCGACACGTTCAGCGAGATGTACCTGAGCTATCTGAGTGGTCCCAACGGGGTGCGCATTCCGTCCAGTGAGTTTTTTACACCGTTTCCGCCAGATCTGAAATACGGTTATCGGCGCGACATGAACAAAGTGCCGGAACATTTTGTTCGTGCGTACCATTTGCGGGATTCGAAAACGGGTGGAGAAGGCCCCTGGTTGGGGGGATTGACGCTTGAGCCATCTGTGGTGTACGAGGCGTGGTGCAGCCAGCGGCCTGGGGATATTATTGTGATGATTGAGGAGGTTCATGGAAAGCCAACGAAGGCAGGCGAGTCCTTCAGTGTAGCCCATATTGTGGGGTACTTCGATACGATTGAGGAGATGCACCAGATGTGTGCCCGTTACAAAGGGTATACCGGGTTAACTGTAGATGAGTCTGGTTGGAAACTGGTGCGATAGACCGACTCCGGATGAGAGGTCTACTTTTCATAAGCGTGATATTAATTTTTTGTGATCTTTGCGCAACTGGTATGAGGACGTCATACACCAATTTCAGACAGCTCTTCTCGGTGAGGAACCGCAGAAGTGTTTGGTTCGGCGTCGCTCCTCGACAAATTCAATTCCGGGCGGAAAGGCCACATTCGGCATCAGGTCCGGGATTGAAGTTATAATGCCAGCTACTTTTTTAAAAGAGATAATTGACGTATATGCCTTTGTAGTATAATACTTACGCCCAATTGACATCTCCCAGGAATAATGTTATATTTACTGATCTTGCGGACCATCGATGCAGGCTCAGTTCCGCACCATTACACCATATTTCGGAGAAAACCATGGGTCGTTCTCTGCTGTTCATATTTGCGTTTCTCAGTTTCATCCTTTCCGTCAATCCGTCATCTGTTCACGCGCAGATGGCGGCAAGCGCCGACATACAGGCAAAAGCAGACGGTAAAGCCTCTACAACTGTCGAAGTGGCAAGCAAAGCCGGCGGGCAGGTTGTCATTGAAATCCTGGCTTCCGGTTACACCGGCGCATTCGGTGTCAGCGCAAAGTTGACCCCCTCGGTTCCCGCTGCCATCACCAATGTGACAGGCGCACACGCAATAGGCAGGGGTGCGCCAGGAGCGTTCAACTTTCCGGCCAATCCGATTATCAAGTGGACGGCAGGCGATGCTCAGATCACCTTTCAATCCGGCGGTCTGACTACAGCCACTGAATCAGGGGATGGCCTCAAAGTGATCGGCGAAATCACCCTCACTCTCTCGGATCCTTTTGTCCCCTTCGAAATCACCCTCACAGAGGTCAAAATCAATACTACCACCGAAACCACGCTCAACCCTGGTACGGTGCTGAAAGTCATCCAGCAGAAAAACAACCTCATCTCCAACGTCAATGTGAACCGTAAGCACAACGGCGCAACCATCACCTGGACCACCCGGTACGCGGGCACCAATGACGTTGTGACCTACAATGTATCGGGGTCCACCACTACCACCACCGCAACGGGCACATTGACGACAGAATCCACAGCACACACGGTGGCCCTGACCGGTCTGACCGCTGGAACCACTTACCAGTATCAGATTTCTTCCACAAGCACCTCGGGCGAACTCAACCCCACAACCACGAGAACCTTTCAGACCCGCAGTTCGCCCGACACGCGGCCCGTCACAATCTCGAATCTCCAGATGAGCGCAGACACCACTTTCGTGACCTTTACCTGGACCACCAGCCGGCTTGCCGACACCCGGATCAAAATTGCATCGGCGGCGGGCGCCACAGTTGCAGAAACCCAGGCCGATGCGGAAGGCAAAATCGACCACAGCATCAAGGTAAGCAACCTGGTGCAAAATACGGCATATACCGCAACCCTCACCTCCCGGGGCGTGGGCCTGGACGATCTGATTACCGACGATTTGATGACCGAAGCCCAGGTTACGTCCTCCAAAACCCAGGATTTCAAAACAAAAGCAGCGGCAAAAGACCTCCGTTTTAACGGGGCGCCCACGGTTACAACAACGGAAGATCAGGCCACCATTACCGTGCGGCTCAACCAGCCCGCATCGGCCACCGTCGATTATGAACCGGGGACACGACCATCCAGCTATGGCAGTAGCGTTTCTTCAACGGCAAACAACGATGTCCAAGTACTCACCCTTTCCCAACTGGATGCCAACACCACCTACAGTTTCCGGGTCACCGCCACAAATGACCCCCAGTTAGCCGGACAATCACCCACTTCCGGTTCGACGTGGAATGTTCCGTTGTCCGAAGCGAAGACCGCCGTTACCACGGATCCGGTCTTCACCAACCAGCCCTGGAGCCGCTCCCTGACATTCAAGACCAAACCTGGGCAGGGCCCGGTTCCCTCAATCACAACGGGACCGAAGGTTTTCGCGGGAAGCACGAGGGCAATCTTTAACTGGACAACCAATGTGGAGACCGATGGGAAGGTATTCGTCGGCACGTTGGGCGCGGGGGGGACGCTGGGCACCCCGGATGAGTTTGAGTATACCGGTACTAAGACCATGAGGCATGTTCTTACGGCTACGGGCCTGACCCCCAGAACCCGGTATGGCTATCGCATTGAAGGCACTGCCGAAGATGGTCAGACCTACCTGTATGATCCCCAGAACTCCAAGGCGGCAAAAACCGCCGCTGGCAAATTGCAGGTTGTGGGCAGCGGCGGCGGATTCGGTTCCACGACAACGGCCGACACCCAGCTCCCACTCATTACGCGCGGGCCCACGGTGGTGAACGCCACCGGAACCAGTCTCACCATTGAATGGGACACCGACGAATACGCCACCAGCGCGGTAAGCTACGGCCTCTCCGCCGAAACCCTGGATGGGCAGGAAATCAACGGTACGCCCGCCACCACGCACCGCATCACGCTCACGGGCCTTTCGGCCGGTACCACCTACGCCTACCGGGTTGCCGCCACTGACATTTCCGACAACGGGCCGGTTCAGAGCCAGGTCGGCGTGGCCACCACCCTTTCTCAGCCCGACCTGACGGCCCCGGTCTTTTCGGGAGCGCCCGCACTCAGCTACAGGAGCGACACCCGGGCCGACATTCGCTGGGCGACGAATGAATTCACCACCGGAGAGATCGCCTACGGCCTCTCGGCTGGCAACCTGGACCAGGTTATTACGCTGAACGAGCTTACCAACGCGCAAACGGCCGCGCTCACAGGTCTCACGGTCGGCACCACCTACCACTATCAGGTTACTGTGCGCGACTACAACGGCAACGGCCCCACGCAGAGCCAGGTCCTTACTTTCCAGACCCTGGCCACGGCGGACACCCAGGTGCCCGTCATCTCCAGCGTGGTCGTCACACCCTCAGATAGCGCCGTCGTGGTGACCTGGACATCCGACGAGGTTGCCAGCAGCATTGTTCTGTTCGGTTCTTCCGGCGGTTCTTTAGACAACAATATTTCCAGCATTAATTCGGTCAAGGCCCATCGCATCGTGCTGGCCAACCTCCAGCCCGAAACCCCCTATAGCTATCAGGTCCAATCCTACGATCTGGTGGGCAACGGCCCCGCGCAGAGCGAGGAAACCACCTTCACCACCTTGTCCGTTGCGGCCGCCCAGGCGCCCGCCGCGCCCACAGGCCTTGCAGCCAAAGCAGGCAATGCTGCGGTACAGCTCACATGGTCGGCGGCCGCCTCAACCGCTACAGGCCTCATCCTGGAACGCGCCGCAGGCGAGGGCGCATTCACATCCCTCGTCACCCTCGATCCCGTCACCTCCTACCTGGACAAGACCGTGACCAACGGTACGGCTTACCGCTATCGTCTGCGCGCCACAGGTCTGTTCCAGCGCACGGGCGAGCCTTCTACGGCAACCGCAGCTATCACACCCATGGCTACGGGTGGGCCCTCGAGGCCATCGTTTTTTGCCATCCAGGGAAATCAAACTACGCCAACCATCGTTATCAACAACAGCACGCCGGTTGCCGCAGGCGATGCATTAACTTACACTTTCCAGTTGTCCACCACTTCGAACTTTTCAGATGTGGTGGCCGTTCAAACTGTTGCTTCCGGTGCAGGTCGCGGCTCATCCGACCCGACGGGCATCACCGCTTACACGGTTGACCGCACCCTGCAAAATGGTTCCACCTACCACTATCGCGTAAAATCCAACGACGGGTTTTCCGACAGCCCGTTCCTCACCGGCTCATTCAAAGTCAACGCCAGTGCATCTGCCTATCCCGGCGACCTCACCGGAGACCGCCAGGTCAACCTTGCGGACTTCATCCAGTTCGCGAGAGCCTACGGTACTTCCACGGAAAATGCAAACTTTAACGCGAACGCGGACTTCGACGGCAACGGATCCATCGCCCTTTCGGACTTCATCCAGTTCGCTTCCGTTTTTGGCAAGCAATACATCCAGGGCGGCTCGGCAGGCAAACCGGCCGTTGTTGTTGCCTACGGCCAGGATTCCCAGGCCCGGTTCAAGCTCACCGGCAGGTTCGTTCAAAACAACGCCGCCGGGCGGGAACTAGCCGTTGATATCCGGCTTGCCGATGTCGCCAATTTGAGGGGATACGGCATGGAGTTGCAATACGATCCAGCGGCGCTGCAATTTATCAACGCCACCGACGAGGGCGACACCTTCCTCAAATCCGACAATCGCTCCGCCGAACTCTTCGCAGTTCTGGATCACAATCCCGAAACCGGTCAGATCTACCTCGGCAGCGCCGTTACACAGGGCAGCCCGGTTTCCGGCGCCGGAACTCTGGCTACCCTGAGATTCCGCCTGACCGATGCCGATCCGGCCAATGCGGATCTTCACATCGCACAGGGCATTCTCTTCGATTTCGATCTGAATGCCCGCCTGGTGCAGAACCTCGGGGATCGTCTCTCATTGATCCCAACCGAGTTTACGCTTGAACGCAACTTCCCCAATCCCTTCAACCCTGAAACCACCATCCGCTATGCAATTCCCGAAGCGAGCAAAGTCACCCTGGTGATCTACAACGTTCTGGGGCAGGAAGTTACCCGGCTCGTCAACGTCGATCATCTGCCCGGCTACTACACTATTGCCTGGGACGGCAAAGACATGCTCGGGCGAAACGTGTCCAGCGGCGTCTACCTCTACCGGATTCAGGCCGGCGACTTCAACCGGACGCACAAAATGTTGCTGCTCAAATAAGAGCTTCGGTTTTTCTCAGGATTGGGTATGACAAAGGCCCGATGGGATTTCCCATCGGGCCTTTGTTTTGGTGTGTCAGGAATTGTCCGATTCATGCCGGGTGGGGTTTGAGGGAGCGGCCGGCAACGATGTAGTCGCCCATGTCCTGGATGTACCGGTTGGCGTAGATGCCAATGGCGACGGTGCCGAGGAGGTATAGGGCGACGATGACCCAGTCGATTCCGCTGAAGTTGGTGGCTATGGTGCTCAGGGCATCTGAGTGCATAGGCGTTCTCCGTATGTCAGGACGGCTGCGGAAGGAGTGCCCGCATGGAGCCGATCACAGCCCAGTAGATGGCGGACTGGAGGATGCCGGATGCGGGCAGGATGGGGATGTCGTATCCGGGAACGGTGACGAGTGCGTCTTGGTAAGGCCATGCCGGGTGGATGCTGAAGTCTGGCGATGGGCCTTCGCGTTCGGGTTCGTCTGTGCCGGTGATGATTTCTACGGTACGTGCGCCGATCTGCCGTGCGATTTTGAAGGCTTCTCCGGGGCGGCGGTAGTAACCGAGGAAGAAGAAGAGGTCTCCGGGTTTCAAGGTTTGTGCGAGGGCTTCGGAGGGAGGTGTTTCACCGGAGGTGTTTTCTACGCGGTGCATCCAGTTGGAATCTCCGGGTGCACCGAGCTGGTGTACCGGGAAGTGGGGGATGAGGAAGGCGTGGATGCGGTTGTTGTTGTTCAGGGTTTCGACGCAAGCGTGGGCGACAATTTCAATGGCGGGTTGTTCGTGGGTTTGTGTTTGAAGGATCTGGCGGAGGGCATCCAGGTACGCATTTCCGAGCAGAGAAAGATCAAGGGGTGGGACGGTGTGTTCGAGATGAAAGCGGTTTCCATGATGCTGCCTGTTGCGTTCGCGGGCACCAGGGACGAGGACGCTCTGGAACATGGCTGGCATATGCCCGAGACGAGTGAGCGCACCGACGAGTTCGGCGGTGAAGGTCCAGAGGAGGGTGAGGTTTTGGAGGGAGACCAGAGGATAGGTGGCTCCATTGAAGAAGGCCGGGCATATGTCACTACACGGGAGATTGCTTTCGAGATGGACGTTGGTATGCTCGGAGACAGAGGGTGAGGTTGGGCCGATGCCGATGATGTATGCGCCGGTGTTTCGGAGTTGCTGGGCGAGGTTCTGATCCTGGTCTGTATTGGACCAGCCGAAGAGGACGGCGTCTTTGGGGGTGGGCGTGTCGCCGGGTTTTAGTTCTTTGAGTAGCATGAGGCCGCCGGAGCGTACGTAGCCTTCCGAAGGGAAGTCTGGACGGACGGCAGCAATGTAGAGTTCGCCGCCTTCGAGGAGGCATTTCGCAACGGTGTCTGCTGTTTGTGTGATTTGTGGGAGGAAGGCTCGGGCCTGTTCGGTTCCCTTGCAGAGGGCGTTGAAGTAGGAGGTGATGAAATTAAATGGTTCGGACACGGGATGGATTTCTCCTACTTGAGGGTGGTTTTGAAAGATGCTTGGGTACGGTTATTGGAGATTGCTCAGGTTTAGGATCTGGCACTGACCCTCTGCCCGGGGGATGGATACAGTTTGGTTTCCGATTTGGAGAGAGATGGGTTCGGTGTGGTCTGTGAAGTCGGTGCGACGAACGAGGAGGCGGTTGTCCAGTTGTAAGGCAGAAACGACCGGGCCTTCGGTTGTGGGGACGTGGAAGGTGATGGGTTTTCCGTTGTCCAGAAAGTCACCGTACTGTTGCGCAGCGGCGTAGACTTCGTGGAGGAGGCGCACTTCTTCGGCTGCTTCCGCACGGGGGCACCAGAGGAAGAAGGTGTCGTGGCCACGTAGAAGCATGTGCCAGAGGAGTTCTTGGTAGGTTTGTGCGCTAAGTTGTTTGACGGATGGGTCTGGCTGTGCTGGTGGATCTGTGGTGTGCCAGTGGACGAATGGGATGAGGGGGATGTGTTGTTGGGTGTGTTGTGCGGCGTTGGAGGCAACGAGGAGCATGTTGTAGAACCAGCGGTAGTCGGGATTTTTAAAGTTGTACCAGGAGAAGGTGGGGTACCAGGTGTAGACGACGGGCATGGCGAAGGTATAGTTGGTGCTGTCGAATTCATGGATCCACTGGCGGTAGATGGCGCGCTGGTCGCGTTTGTGGGGAGTGTCTTCTACGAATTTTTCAAAGTAGTCGTACCAATAGCGGTAGCCGTTGTGGGGGGAGACTGCGTAGTTTCCGACGAGGACGTTCGGGAAGTGGGTGCGCATAACGTCGGCGTAGGTTTTGCGCTGTATGTCGGAGCGGATTGTTCGAAGGGCAGTTTGGAACGTGGTGAAGTTTTCGATGTCTGGGATGTGTTCGCGGCAGCGGGTGCAACGTTTGGAGGCTTGCCAGGCGTTGTTCCATTCGATGGGGCCGTCGATTTCCCAGTCTGCGAAGATGAAGTCTACGGTGAGGTTTTGTTTCTGGTATTCGCGGGCGAAGGATTCGATTCTGGAGCGAATTTCTGGGTAGCGGGTTTGGAGGGTGAAGGGGCAGCCCATGTTTACCGATTCGCTGAAGGAGGTGTCGAAGAAGAGTTCGCCTGTTTGTGTGATGTGGGCGGTTTCTGGATCGCCGTTGCAGAAGTGATGAAGGAGGGGGTTGGCGTTGATGTTGATGTGGAGGCCTAGTTTTTTTTGGAGGTGGGCGGCGTGGAGGGCTTTCTGGAGGCTTTCTTCAAAGTTGGCGTGGTTCCAGGTGGAGGTTACGGCGAGGCCCCGGAGGTTAAGTTGAGTGAGGAGGTGTTCGAGTTCGGCTTCGTTTTCGATGTCTGGGTCGATGAGGGGCCAGAGGTATAGTGGGAGGCGGTTGTTGCGGGGGTGGGTGCGGTCTTTGTGTCACAAAAGGTGGCCTGATTTG
>JAQCGA010000695.1 GCA_027619145.1 bacterium
GCGAGGAGTGATTGCCAAAGATGCGGTGCCCGATGAGGATCCGCTGGGCTGGTTGATCAAGGGTGATGTGAAGTCTCTTCCGGCAGCAGGGTATAAATTTGCGGCTGCGCATCCGGCCATGTCCACGGTGCTGAGTAGGACGGCGAAGATTGCGCATCTGGAGGCGAATGTGGAGGCAATTTTGGGGCCTCCTTTACCAGAAGAGGACATGGTACGGCTCAAGCAGGTATTTGGGAATGTTTGGGAGCCGCTGGCGAATTGAAGCGAAGTTTCGAAACGGACCGGTCGAGGACGGAGATTCATTACCCATGAATCGTATTCTTATTTTGTTTGCGCACCCTGCGTATCAGAGCTCTCGGGCCAACCGGCACATGGTGGCGGCTGTTCGGGATTTGGAAGGCGTGATGTTCCGCGATCTGTACGAGCTGTACCCGGATTTTACGATTGACGTGGTGGAAGAGCAACGGTTGCTCGTTGCGCATGACGTGATTGTGTTCCATCATCCGTTCTATTGGTACAGTTGCCCGGCACTCCTGAAAGAGTGGATGGACTTGGTACTGGAGCACGGGTTTGCATACGGGAAAGGTGGGGCGGCGCTGGAGGGGAAGCGTTTGATTACGGTTACGACCACGGGCGGCAGCCGGGATGCGTACCATAGGGAGGGGCACAATCATTTCGAGATTCAAGACTTTCTGGCACCATTTGAGCAGGCGGCCAATTTGTGCGGAATGCGTTATTTGCCGCCGTACGTGGTCCATGAGGCGAACCGGAGTAGCATAGAGGATATGCAACGGCACGCGGTAGGCTATCGTTCCGTGATCGAGGGGTTGCGGGACGGTACACTGGATTTCTTGAAGGTGCGTTCTGGAGCGTATTTAAACGAGGCGGTGGAGGAACAAACCGATGCATGAGGGTGGGTTTTTCTTTCAGGCATTCGTCTATCTTCTGGCGGCTGTGATTTCAGTACCTATAGCCAAGCGGATTGGGCTGGGGTCGGTTCTGGGGTATTTGCTGGCAGGTATCGTCATTGGACCCTTCGTGCTGGGGCTGGTGGGCGAAGAAGGCCAGGATGTGATGCACTTTGCTGAATTTGGTGTGGTCATGATGTTGTTTTTGATTGGCCTGGAATTGCGGCCTGCATTGCTGTGGAGGCTGCGGGGGCCTATTCTGGGGATGGGTGGGTTGCAGGTGGTGGGAACGACGATTGCAATTGGCGCGATTGCGCTGTTTATGGGGCAACCCTGGCAGGTGGCGTTGGCCGTGGGGATGACGCTGTCATTGTCTTCGACGGCGATTGTGTTGCAGAGTTTGAATGAAAAAGGGTTGATGAAGACCGAGGGCGGGCAGGGGAGTTTTTCGGTGCTGCTGTTTCAGGATATTGCGGTGATCCCGATGCTGGCACTGATGCCTCTTCTGGCGGTTGAGGTTCTTGCGGTGGACTCCGGGGAGGGTGCGCATGGGAGTTTGATTGCCCATCTTCCAGGGTGGGTACAGGCGCTGGTGGTGATTGGGTTGATAGCTGTGATTGTAGCGGCAGGGAAGCTGCTTGTACGCCCGGCTTTTCGATTGATTGCCGAGACGCGACTGCGGGAGGTATTCACTGCGGCGGCGTTGATGCTGGTGATTGGGATCGCGCTGGCGATGGGTGCGGTGGGGTTGTCTCCTGCGCTGGGTACATTTCTGGCCGGGGTGGTGCTGGCGGACAGCGAGTACCGGCACGAACTGGAGTCTGATATTGAACCTTTCAAGGGATTGTTGTTGGGATTATTTTTTATTGCGGTAGGTTCGAGTATCGATTTCAATTTGTTCGGTGCACAGCCGGGATTGATTGTTGGGTTGGTGTTGGGGTTGGTGGTTGTGAAGATGGTTGTTCTGTACGTGCTGGGGGTGGTGTTTAAGCTGCCGCCGTCGCAGAATTTTCTATTTACATTTGCCTTGGCCGAGGCTGGTGAGTTCGGTTTTGTGTTGTTTTCGTTCGCCACGCAGAACCGCGTGATGTCGTCCGAGTTGTCGAATATGTTGATGCTGGTTGTGGCGCTTTCTATGCTGGTGGCTCCGTTGTTGATGATTCTGAACGAGAAGCTGGTTCAGCCCCGGTTTGCTCTGGCGGGAACCTCGCGTGAGGCCGATGAAATTCATGAAGAGAACCCGGTGATTATTGCGGGGTTTGGTCGGTTTGGGCATATTGTGGGTCGGTTGCTAAAATCTAACGGTATTGGGACTACCGTGCTGGATTTGGATCCTGAACAAATTGAGACATTACGGAACTTCGGGTTGAAAGTGTTTTACGGGGATGCCACGCGGCTGGATCTTCTGCATTCTGCGGGTGCGGCGGAGGCGAAGTTATTGTTGCTGGCGATTGACAATCCAGAGCGAGCGAATCTGCTGGTTGAGGAGGTGCGCCGCGAGTTCCCCCATTTGAAGATTCTGGCGCGTGCGAACAGTCTTCATCACGCGTTTGAGTTGACGCACATGGGGGCAGATAAGGTTTTTCGGGAGACGCTGGATAGTGCTCTTTCGATGGGTGTGGAGGCGCTTCAACAATTGGGGTTCCGGGCGTATCAGGCGCATCGGGCTGCGCGTACGTTTAAGAAGCATGAAGACCACGCGATGGCAGAATTGTTTGCACTGTGGGAAAATCGTGCGGCCTATATGGAGCAGGCGCGGGAACATGTGTCTGAATTGGAACAACTGATGAAGAGCGACGAGCGAGATCTTGCGCAG
>JAQCGA010000019.1 GCA_027619145.1 bacterium
GACATATTGTTTCTACCTGCTGGTCAATGCCCCAACACTTCTTCTGCAGCTTTCACCAGGTTCTCCAGGATCAACCCGCCCCGGGGGTCTTCTACCAGGCCTACCAGGATATAGCGTCGCCACTGCGTACCCCACACCAGCACAGAATCCGAATGCCACTGCCTCCATGTGCCAGATTTCCGGTATAAGCGGGCTTGCGGTGCCACTTCTTCCAGCGTATGAACGAACTTGTGGTGAATCCCCGGATCGGAAAGAATCTTCAGCATTTGTAACGAACGCTCCGGATTGATCAGCCGCCCGGTTGCCAGCAAATAATAATAACGACAAACCTGCGTCACACTGGCCCCATGCGAAATACCTTTCAGCGGATCGGCGTGCCGTCTACCGGACTTCGCGTATGGCTTTCCCACCCAGAGGCCTCCGCCTTGATTCTGGTCGTACAATTCGTACCGCGGGTCTCTCAGGACTTCCTCAATTTTCTCCAGGCCGCCAGCTCGCTCAATCATCTTTGTTGCCGCAGTATTGCTGGACTTGCGGATCATCAGGTTCATATCCCTTAAAACCTCGGGCGTTTCTTTCAGTCTGCCGTCTTCAATTGCCTGAAAGGCGGCCAGCAAAATTGCAATTTTGGGCAAACTGGCCGCGTACATCATGGTACTTCCGTTCATCCGCGCAAACCGGGGTGCTTCCGGGTTCGTCAGATCCACCAAGCCCACAGCCATCTTCTTTTTTTGGATCAGAGATGCCCAGATACCGTTTTTCTTCAGGCGGGCCTCCAGCGCTTTTTGTAGCCCTTCATCTACACTTTCTCGAAGCGGATGCCACACTTCATCCGGCACCACCGCGGGCAAGCTTCGTTCCGGCAGGGTATCAACTGCGGCTACAAGAGTCGAATAAAACAACAACAAAAAAGTAAGCGCACCAAGAACAGGCTTCACAGGAGTCCTCCGAACAAAACGCCGTACAGAATAAACCGCCTCGAAAAACGAACGGGATAACGTAAATGGTAACCCAATTGCCCAATACAGTCAAGGTGCAACTTTATATTCAGTGCCCACAGGCACACCCGAATAACACACAGAATTCCATACCCAATCGGTTCAAGGGCGAAGCCATCTTCAGCCTCCTGTTCAGCCTTCTGCTCCTTTTGCCCGCCCCTTGTGCAAGCGCACCCGAGGCGCGAAAAACAACTTCCTCCCCCTTCCTCCTGCGGGCACTGGACGATTTCGGACACGTCGTTACTTCACCCCTCCGAATGACTCGCCACGATACCTGGAAAACGATAGGCTTTTTCGGACTCATGGCAGGCCTGATGTTCACCCTTGACAAACCCGTCCATGAACAATACGGCACAGAAGACCGCAACCGCCCACTGGCCATTCCAGAAGCACTCGACAGTGTCGGTGAAATCTACGACCGTGTCGGCACCCATGCGTTTGCCTTTGGAACAACATGCGCCATGCTCACCACAGCCCTCCTCCTGGACAACAGCAAACTGCTCCAAACCACGGGCCTTCTAGCGGAAGCACTCGTCTTTACAAAAGCAATTACATTCGTAGGGAAACGCGGCCTGGGTCGTGCTCGTCCATTCACTCAGCGAGGAGCCAGAAATTTTCACCTTCTAAACCTGAAAAACAAGAATGAAAACCAATCAACACCTTCTGGTCATACATCCTCCATGTTTGCAATGATGACCGTAATTGCCAAACAGTACAACCACTGGTGGGTCGCCGTTCCTGCCTATACGTTTGCAATATCTGTCGGTTTCCAGCGTGTGGACAGCCGCAGCCACTGGCTCTCAGACGTGGTGGTCGGCGGCACGCTGGGCTACCTGGTAGGCAATGCCCTGGTAAAACGGCGTGCCAAACCCGGCCAGAATAACATTACATTCCGTCCCATGGTTGCTCCAAACCAGGTGGGCGCGGCATTTCAAGCCCGTTTCTAAAAAGCTCTTCTCCGGAGAACCCATTTCGATGAAATTCCTGTTTACCCATCTCAAAACGTACGTCTTTCGAGGCTTCCTCGCCGCCGTCCCTTTTGCTCTGGCTTTCTTTACCATCCACCTGCTCTACGTATCCATAGACCAGGAAATCATGGGCCTCCTGGACGACAGCCTTAGCTCTCGTTTCCCGGGCCTGGGCATTTTGCTTCTTCTGCTCACCCTTTACCTGCTGGGGTTCATTGCCAGCAACGTACTGGGACGACGCATCTTGAATATATTTGACCGGGTCACCAGCCGCATCCCGCTGATCAAAACAGTATACCAGATTGGCAAACAACTCGCCGACACGTTTTCTTCCCCTGAAAAACAAGTCTTCAAACGCGCACTCCTGGTCCAGTACCCCAGGGCTGGCACCTGGGTTGTCGGCTTTCTCACCGGCATGGTCAAAGACGCCCAAACCGGGCAGAACCTGCTCAAAATCTACGTCCCGTTGCCGCCCAACCCACTTGCCGGCCTCGTGCTCATCGTCAATGCGGAAGACACCCGGGATCCAGGCTGGACCGTAGAAGAAGCGCTCAAAACCATTATGTCCGGCGGCATTATTGGCCCCTCGGGCATCAGGTAAAATAAACCTCAATGACAGTACTCTTGTTTGTTCTCGGCCTCGTAGCGCTCATTCTGGGCGCAGAGGTCCTGGTGCGCGGTGCCTCCCGGCTGACTGCGATCGTACGAATTCCTCCCCTGGTTATCGGCCTTACCGTGGTGGCCTTTGGTACGTCTGCACCAGAACTGGCAGTCAGCGTACAATCCACACTCAACGGCCAGGGTGACCTGGCATTGGGAAATGTGGTAGGTAGCAATATTTTTAATGTACTCTTCATCTTGGGTCTTTCCGCTCTCATCGCACCCCTGACCGTAGCCCGCCAGCTCGTACGGCTGGACGTACCCCTCCTGATTGGTATATCCACCCTCACGCTCCTGATGTCTCTCGACGGAAAACTCGGACGCCCAGAAGGCGTCGTGCTTTTTTTAGGCATCGTGGTATACACCCTCTGGTCCATTCGGCAGGCCAGAAAAGATGAAGACCAGAAATCCGACGCATCCGAAAACCAGCCTCACCGGATCAGCATCCAGGTCGTCTGGATCATCCTGGGACTTGGACTCCTCGTTATGGGCTCTCGCTGGCTGGTTGAAAGTGCCGTGGTTTTTGCCCGCCTGTTGGGCGTAAGCGAACTGGTCATTGGTCTCACCATTGTCGCCGTTGGCACCTCCCTTCCCGAAGTCGTAACCTCTATCGTAGCCAGCATCCGCGGCGAGCGGGATATTGCAGTGGGAAACGTTGTAGGTAGCAACATCTTCAACCTTCTGGCAGTCCTGGGGCTTTCCTCTGCGCTTTCTCTGCACGGCATCGACGTACCAGACTCCACACTCTATTTCGACCTGCCTATCATGCTCGCGGTGGCAGTGGCCTGCCTGCCCGTCTTTTTTACCGGCCATCGAATCGCCCGGTGGGAAGGCGCGCTCTTCTTGGGTTATTATGCGGCTTACACCACCATCCTGGTACTTATCGCACTGCAATCCGGTACACTTCCGCACATCCAAACTGCAATGCTGTTCTTCGTTATTCCTCTCACCCTCATCACCCTACTCGTGTCCCTCACACGTAGCATCCGGTCCTCTTCTATGTAAAAAATACGATTGGACCAGAAGCATACACAGGCGTACTTGGTCTTTCGCAAAAAAATTTATATACTTCATGCCACATACCCTGAACGATTGAACCCGCACCTGTATCCACAAATACAAACCTTTTCACTATTGAAAAACAATGCCTTCAAAACCTTCACCCGCTCACCCAGAACCACCGCTGATCCTCGTTGTAGACGAAGAAGAAGAGGATCGCACGGTTCTTTGTGAACAGATTCGGCAGGCCGGGTACCGCTTGCTTGAAGCAACCAGCGCCCAGGATGCCCTGGAACAACTGAAGTCTGAACCGGTAAACCTGGTCGTAACAGACCTGCTCATGTCGGATTCAGATTTCAGCGGATGGGACCTATTGGACGCCGTCAAAAAGTCCTACCCACGCGTGCGCGTCGTCGTCATGACAAACAATATGACCGACCACGGCGAAGCCATTCTGGTAGACCGAAAAGCGAGCGGCTACCTCATCAAACCCGTCATTCCCGAACGAATGCGTATTCTGTTCAGCGCCCTGCTCTCCCCCCAGAATCTGGGAAGGCCTGCAGAAGTTGTTGCATTTGTTCCAGACACGGACACATCGAAACTCATCGAAAAAACCCTCAACGCCCGAGGACTGCATGTTGTTTCTTTCCCAATTATGCACCAGGCAATGCGTTACATCAAAAACGATCCGCCAGACCTGATTCTTGTTTCACTAATTCCAAGTCAGGAAATTGGGTTTGACTTCTGCCGGGCCATTCGATTTACGCCGGGCATCGCATACACCCCCATCCTGGCCCTGGTATCCGGTCCTTCCCGCGAAATGGTGACCCGGGCCGTGCGCCTTCGCGTCAACGGCATCCTGGCGAAGCCTTTCAACCCCGAAGAACTCGCGAAACGAACGCTGCATCTGCTCCGGCAAGCCAATACCGCAAGAAAAAAGAAGGCCTGACGACCATCTCAGCCTCTCGAACACGCCCGGTTCACGCATTTGTGTCTACAGGAGACGTATCATGAAATCTTCCATCAAAATCGGCTCCATCATGGGCATCCCTATTTACCTGCACTACTCCTTTCTTCTCATCCTGCCCTTTCTGGCCTGGTCTTTTGGTAATAATATCAAATCTTTGGCAGGATACGCAGAGGTGCCAGTGCACCATCTGGAGTATTCGCCGTACGTGTGGGGGTTTCTCATTGCACTTGCTCTCTTCGGCAGTGTGCTGCTACACGAACTGGGCCATTCTTATATTGCCCTGAAAAAACAGGTCAAAATCCGTGGGATCACCCTCATGATCATGGGAGGCGTGGCCCAACTGGAAGAAATGCCCACCCGCCCGGGTGAAGAAGCGCAAATCGCTCTGGCAGGCCCTGTGGTCAGTCTCCTGGTTGGTGCCGGAGCATATTTGATGTTGCCGTTCCTGGGCAACACCCACCCCAATCTTGTCTTCAGCTTCTCTTACCTGGGCTACATCAACATCTTCCTGGCCCTGTTCAACCTTCTGCCCGCTTTTCCAATGGACGGTGGCCGCATTCTTCGCTCATTGTTGGCCAAACGCAAGCCATTCATGACCGCCACCCGCATTGCTGCAGATATCGGTAAAATATTCGCCTTTGCCTTTGGAATCTTTGGCCTGCTCAACGGAAACTTCGTCCTGATCCTCATCGCATTCTTCGTTTATATGGGTGCCTCCCAGGAATACCACTATACCGTACTCAAGACCACCCTGGACGGTTTCCAGGTACGAGACCTGATGAACATTAACGTAATCACAGTAGAAGCCCACTCCACCGTGACAGACCTCATAGACCGCATGACGCGAGAACGCCACCACGGCTACCCTGTTGTACAAAATGGAGAATTGGCCGGGTGCGTTACCCTGGAAGACCTGGAAAAACTACCTCCTAACGAGCGCCAGTCCGCCAGTGTATCCGACATCATGTCCACCGACATCATCAGCGTAGCTCCCAACGATGACATCTACCTGGCCTTGCGCCGAATGTCGGAAAATGAAATTGGCCGCCTGCCCGTTCTGGACAACGGTCGCCTGGTAGGCATCCTTTCCCGTTCGGACATCATGCGTGGATTTCAGCTTCGTCAGCTCCAATCTCGACTGAGTTAAATAGATCTTCAATTCCCTGTTTCCCACAGCCGTCAAACATCAAGGGCTACATTTATATGGATAACATTCTGACCGATTACATCCAGGACTTCGTCCTCTGGCTTCGGGTCTTCATTCCCAATCTCATCAAAGCCACCCTCATGAGTGCGGTTGGTTGGGTTGTTGCCCGCTGGGCCAAGAATTTTATCGAAGGTGCCGCAGCAAAATTCAATGGAGATCTGATCCTGTGGAGCTATCTCAGCACCGTTGTACGCTACATCATCATGATCATCGTCTTCACTGCGGCCCTCAACACCGCCGGGTTTCCGGTTGGGTCTCTGCTGGCCACCTTCGGCATCAGCGGCGTCATCATTGGTCTGGGCGCACGGCAATCCATCTCCAACTATTTCTTTGGCATTATGATGCTCTCTGCTCGCCCCTTTAAACAGGGCGACCTCATCGAGTTTGGTCCGCCACCCCAGGTGGGCATCGTACACGAAGTCAAAATGACCTATACCGCTTTGGACACCCTGGATAACGTACGTCTCATTGTCCCCAACTCTGTCATCTGGCGCAACAAAATCATCAATTTCTCTGTCCACACCGCACGAGCCATCCGTATTCCTCTCAGCCTTCCGTACGATGTGGACGTGGACTGGGTTCGCGATATTTCGCTGGATGTACTCAAGCGTCATCAGGCCGTACTCAATGAGCCTGCCCCTACCTTCACGGTTTCCGATGTCACAGCAACCGATGTCAAAGCCCTGTTGGTGGCCTGGAGCGGCGTAGATACCATGAACGTTTTTGGAGATGTGATCACGCAAATGCGGAAAGAACTTGAAACCGCCGGATTGGCCGTAACCGTGCCCGCCAAAGACATTGACCTGAAGCGCGAGGAATAGAAATGGCCGAAGAACAAGAACCGGTACTGAACCTGGAAGAAGCGATGGAGCGGCTTCAGTTGGGCCGAGCCGAAGTGTACCGAAAAGTGAAAGACGGTGCTCTTAAAGCTGAAAAAATTGATGGGTACCTCCGCTTCACACAGGCCGCCGTAGAAAAGCTTGCCGAGGATTTGCAGAAAGCAAAAACCAGCCTCCGCGAAGCCCTGGACCGTGCCCTCGAACTCTACCGGGAACGCCTTGCAAGCAATGGAGAAACCGAACTTCCGGATCTCGCTGAAAAAACCGACGATGAACGCCTGGTCGAACTCTGCCGTCGTATTCTCACAGATGGTATTCATCGCCAGGTAACCGACATCCACCTGGACCCCCTGCAATCCGGCGACCGGCTTTTATACCGAAATGCAGGGAACCTCCGTGAAATTGTTCGACTCGAAAGCGTCCTTTCTGGACCGCTCAAAAACAAGCTCAAAACCCAGGCTGCGTTACCGCCCCCGGCCGAAGGCCAGCGCATGACCGAAAAGATTTTTAATCACACGCATGCCGAACAGGTATATCAGATTCAAATTTCTGCCGCCCCTTCCTTGTTGGGGGAACACCTTCATATGCACTTCTATCGCCGGGAAGAGGACCTCAGCCTGGACGTGCTGGGATATACCCCCACCCAGGCCGAAGCCCTGCACCGCCTGCTTACCGGGCGCCCGGGCCTCTTCCTTGTAGCCGGAGCAGCAGACCCCAGCGCAGATGACCACCGGCTGGCCCTGGCCGGCGTACTCACTGCAGCCGGACGCCTTGTGGTCTCCCTGGAACGCCGAACCCACTACCGGTCCGAATTGCTCGTACAACTGGAACTCAAGCCAGACGACCCGGCCACCTTTAACAGCACAATTCACGCGGCCCTGGGCATGAGCCCGGACGTACTCATGCTGGACGATCTCCGTAGCACAGACGAAGCCCGCGCCCTGCTCGAAGCCACTTCAGCCGGTGCCGTGGCCGTCGCTCAACTTCGCGCCTCCGGAAGCGTGCAAGCCCTGCTCTGGTTGCTGGACAATGGCCTCACCCGAGACGCCCTTGGACGTGCACTCCTGGGCGTGGTTGAACGTGTGGCCCTTCGGCGGCTCTGTCCACACTGCCGTACCGCCCGCACCGTCACACCCACAGAGGCCAAGCTGCTTTCTGTGGATTCCAATGTGGAAATCCACGAACCAGCTGGCTGTGAAACCTGTGGAGATGGTTTTCTGGGTCGCCGCATTTGTTATGGGCTCTTGCCAATGGACGAAGACCTGGCTCGGTTACTTTCCACCCCGGACCCCCTCGAACACCCCCTGGCCGCCTGGCGCAATCAGAATCCTCTCTCTGCTGCGAATGCCGCTCGTGAATGTGTGCTCGCCGGGGAAACCAGCCTGGATGATGCTCTCCCCCTGCTGGTTGCAACAGAACAAGAAAGCACGTAAATGCTCGATACCCGCGCAGAAATCAATGCATTGCTTGGCCGCCTCGAATTCTCTTCTGGCCGGGCCCTCACCAAAGTGGCCTGCTGCACCCTTCTGGCCGTACTACTTGCCTTCCTTCCCGAACACCCCGGTCTCACCGATGCCGCACGCTGGGTGCTCTTCATCCTTGTCCTCGCCGCTGGAATGTGGATTTCAGAAGCCATCCCGGCCTTTGCCGTTGCTCTTCTGGTAATTGCGCTCGAAATTGCAATTCTGGGAAAGCCGGGAGGTGTTTTTGCAACCGGACCCAACGACTGGGAAACGTTTGTGCGCCCCTGGTCCAGTCCTTTGCTCTGGCTCTTCTTCGGCGGCCTCGTCCTGGCTGAAGCCGCCGCCCGTACGGGCCTGGATCGCTGGCTCTCCGGCCAGGTACTGGGCTGGTTCGGCAATCGCCCGGGGGCCGTCCTTCTGGGCACAATGACCCTCACCGGTGCCTTTTCCATGTTCATGTCCAACACGGCTACCACCGCCATGATGCTCGCGGTTATGGCCCCTGTCTTGAAAACGTTAGAATTTGACGACCCTTTTATCAAAGCCCTCTTGCTGGGTGTACCTTTTGCCGCCAACCTCGGTGGAATGGGCACCATCATCGGCACCCCGCCCAATGCCATTGCCGCAGGCTCTTTAGCAGCAACACACCCCGTGACCTTTACCATGTGGATGGTCATTGGCATTCCGCCCGCCATCCTGCTCTCTGGGATTACCTGGTTTTATCTGTTAAAAAAATACCCCTGCAAAACCGGACGACTGGACCTGTCCGCCTTGCGTGCACCCGGCACCAATTCCATTCTTCCTCTCTGGAAACGCATCCTTGTCATGGCCGTATTTTTCCTCACCGTAGGCCTCTGGATGACCGGCCCTTTTCACGGCATTCCCACACCTGTCGTCTCATTTCTGCCCATCAGCATTTTCGCTGCAACCGGCGTCATTCGCGTCCAGGAAATCCGTTCCCTCCATTGGGACGTACTGTTGCTCATCGCCGGCGGCCTGTCTCTGGGTGTGGCCGTCTCCGAGACAGGGCTGGCAACCTGGATCGTAGGCCTGCTCCCCATCGGTGGCCTGGGCAGCATCGCTCTGGCCCTGGTACTGGCCTATCTGGCCGCAACCCTTTCCAACGTGATGAGCAACACGGCTGCCGCCAACGTCCTCGTGCCAATCGGGATCGCCATAGGTGCTACATCTCAGGCCTCCATCGTCATCCCCATCGCTCTGGGTGCCTCCGCTGCCATGTGCCTTCCCATCTCTACTCCACCCAACGCCATTGCGTTCACCTCCGGAAAATTGAACGCCCAGGATTTCCTCCGGGGTGGCCTGCTCATGGGTTTCCTCGCCCCCGCCATCGTCGTGCTCTGGTCCGCCTTTATTCTCCGCTGACGTCCACCCTCAATCTCCGCTTGACACCGCCCTCTCCTATGCTTTCCCTACATCATCCACTCCTCAATCCACAGTCCCAGATAATTGACAATTGATGATTGAAAATTGATAATTGATAATTTCTTTACCCTCTCCATCTTTCCGAAAGGACCCCCCATGCTCCTCTGCTCAACCTTACTCTCCTTAGCCTTGCTCTTTTTCTTCGCCCGAACCGCCAAAGCAGAACCTGTCTTCCCTTCCCACGTAAATCATCCTGACCAGCTCCTGGAACGCCTTCAACCCGTCCTGGCTCTCTCCGAAGCAGAACTCCTGGACCTCATCCCCGAACGCGCTGGCCTTTTTTTTGTAGGCTGCCCCAACTGTAACGGCGGTGCCCAGGAAGGCCAGATCAGCTGGTCCCTGGATAAGCCGCACGAAGTCTTTTGTAAATACTGTGACATGCGGTACCCCAACGATAAATTTCCCGACACCAAAATCCTCGAAGTCAAAAATCCTGTCGGCCAAATCCAGAAATACCCCTACTGGGAAGATGAAACCGGATACCGCTATTTCTTCCGTGCCAAAGGTTGGTTTCTCGCCCGCGCATTTTTTGCAAATGCGGCTTACGACCTCGCAAAACTCTACCACGCCACCGGAGATTCAACCTTCGCTCAACGCTCTGCCTTCATTCTCAACCGCTTCGCAGAAGTCTACCCCGGATACTGCGTACACCACGACCTGCCCTTCCGCCAAAAGATCATTTATCCTGGCGACCAGGACTTCCCCTATCCCGTGACCGATTACCGCGCATCCAAATGGGATTGGTGGGCCTATATGGACATCCCCGAAAACCTCATCTATACCTACGACCTGATTCGAGAGAGCGATGCTTTAACCGCAGAAATGAAAGCCCGTATCGAAAACAACTTTTTCCACGCAAGCCTGACCTTCGTACGCAACTACCCGCCCGCCCTTACCAACATGGACCCCACCCTCCTGCGCGGCTTCATTGCCGCCGGACGCGTCCTGAGCGAACCGGACTACATCCACGACACCATAGACCGCATTGACCGCCTGATAGAAGGTCAATTCTTTTTCGATGGAATGTGGCGCGAAGGTGCCATCTCCTATCACAACCAGACGGTAGGCGGCCTGGGCCAACTCATCAATCGCCTGGCCGGGTACAGTGACCCCGATGGGTACACCCACCCCAAAGACGGCGAACACTACAGCAACCTGGACCTCACCGAGCGCTTTCCCATTCTACAAAAAGCCCGGAAGGTTCCGGTATTGCTGCGCTACCCCAACGGCCGCGTGGTACCCACACACGACACCTGGGCTAACGAACAGCGAGATGCCCCGAACAACACCGGCCCCATGCTCCTGGCTGCTATGGGCCACGCCCGCCTGGACCTGGGCAAAGGTGAAAATCAGACCCAGACCTACCTCCACTTCTCCGGCGGGTACGGCCACCAGCACGCGGACCTGCTCAGCCTCACCCTCTTTGCCCGCGGCCAGGAACGCCTCAGCGACATCGGCTACACCCATACCCGCCACCGCGTCTGGACCCTCTCCACCCTTTCGCACAACACCGTCACAGTCAATGGGGAAGACCAGAACTTCGGTTCCATGAATCATCCCTCAGACGGAAACCTTTTACTCTACGTCCCCGGAGACGATACCTTCCAGGCCATCGAAGCCAGCGGAGACCGAGCCTATCCAGACATCACCTCCACATACCGTCGCACATTGATCCAGATCGGCCTCTCGCCGGAACAAAATTATACCGTGGACCTCTTTGCTGTTTCCGGCGGCAACCGCCACGAATACACCCTGGTAGGCGACGCCAACCAGGACGGAACCCTGGAAACGGACCTCTCCACCACAAAGTACGGAGACACCCTCCTGCCGCCCGGCGTCCAAGCCACCTTGCCCACCGGCGAAAGTGTCAAAGGCGACGCCGAAGGCCACAACCTGGGTTACGCCTACATTCGCAACGTTCAGCAAACAACCATCTCTTCACCCTGGACCGCCACCTTCACCAGCGGGGGCGAACCCAAAGGTACCGTTCGCGTACACAGCCTCACCCAACCCGACGGCACCCTCTACCTTGCCGAAGCGCCTTCCGTCCGCCGTGCGGCTGAAGACGACACCAAACTCGACAGCATTACCATGCCGGTCCTGCTCTATCGGCGAGATGGAAACAACCTCTCCACCCTTTTTGCAACCGTCCTCGAACCCACCTCCGGAAAGGCGTTCCTCGATTCCGTTGAACGCCTCTCGCTTGAAGCTGGCTCGGAACATGCCATTGCCCTCAAAATCACCTCCGGAGAAACCACAGACTACATCCTCTACTCGCCAGACCCACAACGCGCCGTCAGCGCCGCAGGCATCACCCTTACGGGTCGCATCGGCTTCATACGCGAACGCAACGGCCGCGTAGAATCACAAACCCTGGTCGGCGGCACAAGCCTCGAAAAAGACGGCACCCAACTCGAAGGCTCCGGCATCTTCTCCGGCGACATCCTCAGCACCCTGCGAAAATCCTCGGAGGACACGGTAGACGGCCTGGTCGTAGACGCCAACTTGCCCGAAGGCGACGAACTCGCCGGACAAACCGTCATCATCCACGACGGCGCAGGCTTCACATACGGCCACGAAATCGCCCACGTTATCCACCAGGACAACAAGACTGTCCTCGTCCTGGCCGACGATCCAGGTTTCGAGATCGACACCGAAAACAACAGCCGCCTCCTCTTTTTCCCAGGACGTTCCTGGACGGGCCAGAACCGCTTCGAAATCTCAACCACGGTTCAAAAATAAAATCCGGCCCGAAACCGGATGCGGTCAGCGCTGGTGTAAAATTCGGCCTACCTCTGGCCTACGACGCCGAGGCGGATCAGAAATCCTGGCAAGCCAAGCAGGACCTCTTCCGAGAGACCTTCTCCGAATAGAGACCTCATCCCTCAAACCTCACAAGCGAGCGCACCCATGCCAGCCTTTACAGGCACCGTAGACACCGACATCCACCCCGTTGTCAACCCCAAGCGTATCCAGGAGTACCTGCCCGAACCCTGGCGAACCCGGTACAACTCAGGAAGCCGTGGACCGGGCAATCTCGGATACTGGAACCCCAACGGGGTGATGCGCTCGGACACCGTATTGCCCGATGGCAGCAAAATTGAAAAAAGCCCGGAGGCTCTGTCCACTCATTTTATGGACGAATACGACATCGACATTGGCATCCTCAACCCTGCCGGTGCCCTGCACATCGGCCTCTCACCAGACCCGGACTATGCCGCCGCTGTCATATCTGCCACCAACGAAGTCGTCGCGACAGACTGGTTGCCCGCAGATGCGAGGTACCGCGCCGCCATCGTCATTTCTCCTGCAGACCCCGAACTGGCCGCCCGTGAAATTCACCGCTGGGCAGACCACCCCGGCTTCGTTCAGGTTCTCATGCCCAGCGGCGCACGCATTCCTTACGGCCAGCGCTTTTACCATCCCATCTACGCTGCAGCCCACGAACACGGCCTGCCCGTCTCCATCCACCCTGGCTCCGAAGGCGTAGGCATTTCAGGTGCGCCCACCGCCGCAGGGTATCCCACCACCTACTTTGAATGGCACACCGGTCTGGTAGGCAGCTACATGGCGCACCTCATCAGCCTCATCTGCGAAGGTGTATTTACCAAATTCCCCAACCTCAAATTCGTACTCATCGAAGGCGGCGTCTCCTGGGTCCCCCCCCTGATGTGGCGCTTCGACAAAAACTGGAAAGCCCTCCGCATGACCACACCCTGGCTCAACCGTCCGCCCAGTGAAATCATCACCGAACATATTCTGCTCACCACCCAGCCCGTAGACGAACCCAACATCGCCAGCCACTTCAAATCCATCCTCGACATGTTCGACGCCGGGCGCATGCTCATGTTCTCCAGCGATTACCCCCATTGGGACGGAGACACCCCGGACTTTGCTCTACGCGCCATTCCGGAAACGCTCCGAGATCGCGTCATGCACCAGACCGCCCGAGAACTCTACCGTCTTCCGGAGGCAAACCATGGTAACTAGAACCCCGGTTCGGGTAGCCACCCTGGACGAGCTCCCGCTCGGCGGCCAAAAAATGGTAAACCTGGAAGGCCAGTCGATTGGCCTCTACAACGTCGACGGAGAAATCATCGCAGTGCTCAACGTCTGCCCACACGAGCTCGCACCCATCTGTCGTGGCCGCGTCACCGGCACCACCCTGCCCTCTCAACCTGGTGAATACCGCTGGGGCCGGGAAGGCGAAATTCTCAGCTATGCCTGGCATGGCTGGGAATTCGACCTCACCACCGGAAATGCCCTTGCAGATTCTCGAAAACGTTTGCGCCGCTATCCCGTTACCATTCAAAGTGATATCATCTACGTGACCCCCTGACCACTACCCCCTCCTCCTCATATTATCCACTGGAGAGCCAATGGACTCTGAACCCGTCCCCGATGATCACCTCATAGAATCGCCACACCTCTTCGACCGACCCGCCCTGGCCCTGGTCAAACAACGCTTCGTTGAAGTCCACGCCGCGTCCGAAGCGATCTACCATGGAAACGGCGTATGGGGCAAAAGCGCTCTGGGTGAATCCTACCCTCCCATGTACCGCAACACCGCCTGGCGCATCTGCGGGTATGCCGAAGCGCTCAAAGTCGCAGACAACAGCGTGTACCGCCGACGCCTGCTCGACGGCGGGGAATACCTGCTCAAAGAACAGCAGCCAAACGGCAGTTTCCTCTGGTGGGCCAGAGAAACCCACGGTCACCCGGAAACGGACCGCCTGCTCTACTGCACTGCCAACCCGGGCGTTGCCTTCCTGGAAGCCTACCACCTCACAAAAGACGAACGCTTCCTCAACGCCTCAGCCCGTGCCGCAGACTGGGCCGTAGGCCACCCCATTTCACCCAACAACAACTACAACTCCTTTGCCGTCTGGCACCTCTCTGAACACTATCGTGTCACCGGCGAAACCCGCTACCTGGATTCCGCGCTGAATAAAAATTCCGAAGGCGTCTATCCCTCCCAGTTGCCCAACGGCGCCTGGGCCGGGCACAACGCCTGGATCTTTTACCACGGCATCATCGCACGCGGTATGGCCGTCCTCTACGGCGTCCTTCCCAAAAACCACGAAGCCGCACCCGAACTGCGCAAGCGGCTGATCATGGCCATCAATCACATCCTGCGCGAACAGCGCCCCACCGGCCACTTCCGCGCCTGCTTCGACTCGGAAGAATGGGGAAAATCCCGAAAACCTGAAAATCCCTACTCCTCCCACCCAACGGACATCTTCGACCCCCTCGTCCTGCACGCTCTCGTTTATGTTCACGAAACCACCGACATGGACGTGGCCGGGCCGCTCTACGGAATTCTTTCCTCTCCACCGCCTAACCCGGACCAGCACCAGGGCATGGCCCCGTACGGATACGGTGTAGGTTACCGCTGGCTCGCGCACCACCCGGCCTCCTGATCCGACCCGACAATTGGCAATTGCCGATTGATAACTGACAATTGATAATTCCTTCTTTCATACTCTTCGAACCTCATGACCACAACACCTCCTCACATCGTCATCCTCGGCGGCGGTTTTGCCGGCCTTTACGCCGCAAAACGCCTCGGCTCCAAACCTGTCACCGTAACCCTGGTGGACAAACGCAACTTCCACCTCTTCCAGCCCCTGCTCTACCAGGTTGCCACCGGCGGCCTCTCCCCCGGCGACATCACCTACCCGCTCCGGGCTGTACTCGGCCGCCATGCCAACATCTCCGTCCTCCAGGCCGAAGTCGCAGATATCGACGTCAACCAGAAACGCATCCTCCTCCGCGACGGAGAACTTTCGTACGACACCCTCATCGTAGCCACCGGCGCAAGCCATCACTACTTTGGCAACGACCAGTGGATGCCAGATGCGCCCGGCCTCAAAACCATAGAAGACGCCCTGGAAATCCGACGGCGCATCTTCCTCGCATTCGAAACTGCCGAACGCGAACCAGACCCCGCTCGCCGCGAAGCCTGGATGACCTTTGTCATTGTAGGCGCCGGACCCACCGGTGTGGAAATGGCAGGTGCCGTTGCAGAACTTGCATACAGCACCCTCAAAAACGACTTTCGCCACATCAATACCACAACCTCCCGCATCCTTCTCCTGGAAGGCACGGACCGCGTCCTCCCACCGTACCCGCCAGACCTCTCAGCCAAAAGCAAACGTGCCCTGGAAGACCTGGGCGTTACCGTACAAACCAGTGCTCTGGTTACAAACATCCAGCCCACCTCTGTCACGTACAAACAGGGAAACGACACACACACCATCCCCACCCGCACCGTCCTCTGGGCCGCCGGAATGAAAGCCTCTGGCCTGGGTGCTACTCTCGCAAAAAAAACTGGCGTAGAACTGGACCGCGCCGGCCGCGTACAGGTACAACCAGACCTGACCGTACCCGATCACCCGGACATCTTCGTCATCGGCGACCTGGCCTGCTTCACACACCAGAGCGAAAAACCAGTACCCGGCGTTGCTCCTGCCGCCATGCAAATGGGCCGCTACGCCGCAGAACGCATCTTGAACCGCATCCAGGGAAAAGCCATGCCCACTTTCCGCTACCGGGACAAAGGTAGCCTCGCCGTCATCGGCCGCAACGCCGCTGTAGCAGACTTCGGTGTTCTGCGGTTCAACGGCTTCCCTGCCTGGTTCGCCTGGGTCTTCATCCACATCGCCTACCTCATCGAATTCGACAACAAATTCCTCGTCCTCTTCCAGTGGGCCTGGAACTATATCACCCGAAAACGCGGTGCCCGTCTCATCACCGGACCCGATCCGTTTCCGCTAATAGAACCCGAAGATTCATAATCTCCAATGTGGCTTCCGAACAGCCGGGCGATCACAGGGGATCGCCCCTACGAAAAACCTGTAACCTTGCCTCCGCTTTTCCCTTCGCGTCTTTGCGTCTTTGCGTGACACCCGGCCTTTGACTCCACCCCAAAAAACCGGACGGCCACAGGGGGCCGCCCCTACGAAAAACCTGTAACCCTGCCCCCGCTTCTCCCTTTGCGTCTTTGCGACTTTGCGCGACATTTTGTTTTCTCTCAGGAGTACAAATGAACATCCACCTCGCCAGCCTCCTCGAAGGCGCCCAAAAAGCCACCGGAACCGTCGTCATCATAGACGTGTACCG
>JAQCGA010000696.1 GCA_027619145.1 bacterium
GAACAACCGTGGATTCTACCGTGAAAATGCCTACGTCACTTGCCAGATCGGCATCAGCAAAAACCTGCGCCGCACCGGCACCCCATTCCAACCGTAGGCCAGTCGTTTTTTGCATTGTGATCCCACCAATGCTTTTCTAATTTGCCCCTATTGGCCGTTGCCTTTTGCTTTCGATTTTCCTTTTGCGCTTTTGCGTGAAACACGTTTCACACTCAGGAGTTCTCCATGTTCCACCACGTAGATGCCCCAGAGAAAATTGTACACATTAGCGACGAATCCTTCTTCGAAGCCATCAACCTGGATCACCCCGGTCTCGAATCTGTCCAGAAAGCTGTTCACAACGCCCAGTACGAAGATGCCTTCACAGCCTTTTGGCAACATTTTATCACCCGGGAAAATCCCATCGATCCATTGGTCCAAACCCCGGAAGATCTCGCCACCCACCTCGTTGCAAACAGAGAACTCGCCAACGTAATTGCAACGGGTGGCAAACACCAGTTTGGTCAGGTGGTCGTAGACTTCTCCAAACCCGTTGACTTCAACGCCTGGTTTGGCGACCAGTCCAAATACGGTTTCCACTACCTGAACTGGATGGAGTGCCTCCCACACGCCGCCCTCGAAACCAATGACAATCGCTACCTGGCCACATACCTGGATCTCATCCGCCAGTGGTACGCTGTCCGCGATCAAATCGTGGGCGCACGCCCAATGTCACCCGTCTTCTACGAGCTCGGGCTCTCCGGCCGCAGCCGGCGTTTCCTCTTCTTTCTCCACACCCTCCGGCATCTGGACCGTACAGACCTCCTCACCCCAAACGACATCCGAATCTTCTTCAAATCCCTCCTGGGTGCAGGCCGGTGGCTCGCCCTGGAACAAACCACCAAGGGCTACCGGCAGGGCAACTGGCAGCTCCACGGTGTCTGGGCGCTACTCACCATTGGCTTTACCCTGCCTGAATTCCAGGAATCCGAACAATTCCGAACCATGGGTGCAGAATATCTCGAACAACACATGGAACAGGACTATTACGAAGACGGCGGCCACAGCGAACGCTGTTATTCCTACGGCACAGGTTGCCTGAAACACCTGGAAGAATCCACCCTGCTGGCCGAGGCCAACCCGGACCTCCTTCCTCCCCAGCGATTGAACTGGCGGGAACACACAACCCGCGCCTTCACCTGGTTTCTGCAAATGGTCGGCCCCGGTGGCGCCATCCCCGGCATCAACGACGGCACCTTTGGCAATTGCGCAAACCTCCTCAAACGCGGCGCAGCCTTCACCGGCGACACCACCTTCCTCTGGCCAATTCGTCACGATTGTACAGCAAGCGATCCGGAACCAGGCAAACCCAACTTTGAATCTCTACACCTACCGCCCAGCGAATTCTGCGTCATGCGTAGCGGTTGGGACCCCAACGACACTTTCCTCCTCGTCAACCACGGCCACTGGCCCGGTGGCCACAGCCACATGGGCATCCTGGACTTCAACCTCTACGCCCACGGCGTTCCTCTGGCTGCCGAAGTCTCTCGCTTTGGCCCCTACGATGCCCCCTGGGACATGTTCTTTCGATCCGAGCAGGCGCACAACCACATCGTCGTAGAAGGTGCCGAATCTAAACGCTCTCAAATCCGTGGCGAAGAAATTTGTTTTGGAACCACACAATCCTGCGACTTCTTCTCCGGCCAGCACCGCGCCTATGAAGAAAGCGCAGGTGTAGTCATCGAACGGCGCATCCTCTTCTTAAAACCCTGGGGAGTTCTCATCTCGGATGCGGCTGGCACCACTGCCCGCAGAAGAAGCATGCACTGGTACCTCCACAGCCCCTACCCAATCTCCAGAACACAAACCCACGCCCTTGCCGAACAAAACAACCTCGGGCTCCTCATCGTTCCAGAAAACGTCCAGCAGCTTCACTACGCCCAAACCGGTATCGACTTTGACGAAGAAATGGTGAAACAAATACCACTCTACAGCGGTGCTGCACCGGACATCGACTGGCCCAACCGATACTTCATTGCGCTGCGAGGTTGGGATGTTCCAAACCCCGTCACAACATTCGACGTCCTCCTTCTGCCTTATAAAGACAAACAACCCAACGCAACCGTCTCGTCCATCCCCTGTGAAATCGATGGCAACGCCGAACACCCGCTCCGCCCGCGTGTCCTCGAAATCACCGCCAACGAAAAATCGCTCCTCGTCTTCCACGGTGCCCCAGGCGTCACCCTCTCTGCCCAGGACATCACCTTCTCCGGCCAGGTCGCCGTCATCGAACTCGCCAGCGGCCGTCCTTCCCGAGCCTTCGTCCAAGACGGTGAATCTCTCACCATAGCCGGTTCCAGCATCCCATTACAGAGAAAAGGCGCTGAGGAAATTGGTCTGTAGGTAACAAGCACCGGACAACAGAGTACCGACAAAAACACAAAAGAGCGGCGATGCTCCGTTACACCACGGGTTTCTCTTCGCATCTTTGCGCCTTTGCGTGAGATTGCTTCTATTTATGTCACACAAAGGCGGGCGGACACGCAGGTCCGCCCCTACGAAAAACCATTGTTTCAGAGGTTTCCCTTCGCGTCTTTGCGCCTTTGCGCGAGACCGCCTTTCAGGACACCCCATGAAAACCGCCTTCTGCACCAACGCCTTCGGCAACACCCAGGCAGACCAGGAAAAAGCCATCCCTAGAGTAGCCGAACTCGGCTACAACGGCATCGAACTCTGG
>JAQCGA010000697.1 GCA_027619145.1 bacterium
GAGAGGTAGGGGGAGAGGTCCGGGGTGTAGGTGTATCCTTCGAGGGTTCGTTCGCCGGTGGAGTGGAAGGATTCTACAAAGTAGTCGCGGGCATAGGCAACGAGGTCCCGGTCGATGGTTTGGATTTGTGGGTCGGAGAGGACGCCGGAGTCGCGGACGAGGTCGTAGGCGAGGAGGACTTTGTGGAGGTAGGTGCCGTCGCGACGTTTCCAGCCGTCAATTTTTCCGTAGTAGGGGCTGTTGATATCGTGCCATTCGTTCTGGTTGACGCGGTTGAGGCGGTAGTGTTTGAAGACTTCTGCAAATCGTTCGACGAGAATGGCGACTTTTTCGGCGTACCGGATGTCGTTTTCAATTCGGTACACGAGGCCGGCACTTTCCAGGCCGTTGAGGATGTATTGCAGGCGGTAGGTGCGGGTTACGGCGTGGATGTTCCAGGTTTCGGAGGTGTCGTTTGGGTCCCAGTCCCAGGTGGTGCGGCAGTCTGTACACTGGAGGGTGTCTCCGTTGTGGATGAGTTCGTAGGCGTACCAGGGGCCACAGTCGCAGGTGGGACATTTGACGGTGACGAGGGGGGTTTTATCGCCAATGAAGGAGCGCAAGCAGTTCCGGTCTATGGCCAGGTAATATGCGGCGCTGGATTTGATGCCGTCGTAGAGCTTACGGGCCCAGGCGTGGCGCTGGATGTTTTCTTTTGCACGGGCAATGTCGTCCGTTTTATACATGGTCCGTGGAGCATACGTTTCGGTGTGCATACGGGCCTTTCAGGTTTGTATGGCTCGGATGGAAGCATGTTTTCCTCCCCCTTTCCTCCAGGAAAGGGGGACGGGAGGTTAGGTCCTGATCGGAGGCGAAGACTCTTAATTTCAGGCCATGGGTCCACCGTCCATCGTCGTTCCAAGAAGCTCAAGGTGAACCTGGTTGGACTGGATTTCGAAGGTTCGATAGAAGGCGTTGCGGTTGGCGGCCGGGGGATCGTCTCGGAATTGGGCGGCTGGATTTTTCTCCGGGCGAATGCGATAGATTGCGTTGCGGTAGGTGAGGTCAAGACCATGCGGGTGCAGGTTCACCTGGGCTTCTTCCTGACCGTCTGTGGTGAGGATGGGGAGGAGGATGCAGGAGGTCGCAGGTTCGGGGCCGAGGTGGACGGTATAGGTGAGGCCGTCAGATGTGAGGACGTAGGTCTCGGTGATTTGTGTACAACCGCCGAGGTTTCCCCGGTAGGTGATTTCAAAGGCGACTTTCTGCGGGGTTTCGGAGAGGGGGTTGAGGGAGACGGATTCAATTTGTTCGCTGAGACCGGCCAGGCGGTGTTCGGTTCCTGCGGTGTCTGTCCAGGCAGGGCCTATGGCGAGGTTCTGTACGGGTTTGTCCACGCCGTAGGTGTATTCGGCGGCGGCGGCGATGCTGCCGGAAAGCGCGGTTTCGGGCCAGACGTTGATACGGTGGAAGCGGCCCAGACCGGTGGCGTCTTTTTTGAGATCGGCCTGGGTGTCAATTTCAACGTGGTAGGGTGGGCAGGTGGCAAAGACTTTGTGGAAGGCGGGGTAGAGGTCGAAGGCGTACCCGCCGTGTTCGGCAGGGGTGAGGCGTTCTTGTATGGATTCGTCGGCCAGGTGGTAGGCGGTGCCGCAGAGGCTGGCCATGAGGATGCCGTAAATGCTGTAGTACCCGCCGGAGTCCACGCCGTGTTCCAGGGAGGGATCGAAGCCCTGTTTGGTGTGGCGGTAGGGTTCCATGTCCATGATCCAGGGCAGGGTTAAGGCTATGGCGCGGTGGCCAGCGCGTTTGAAAATGCCAGCCATAAGCAGATCGCCTGCGGCTTTGTAGAAGCGGGCCTGGGATTCGCACATGCAGGCAATGTGGGCTTCGACAAAGTGGAACTGGTTGCTGCGTCCGCCAAAAGGGGCCTGGCCGATGGAGGACTGGTAGAGCAAGGTGGTGAGTGCGCCCCGGCGAGAGGTTTCGGTGAGCCAGTCCAGGTTGGTTCCGCTATAACCGTAGCTGCGGATGAGGTCGAGTTGCTGGCGGACGACCATGTCGTAGGTCATGGGGTCATTGGGATCCCGGTAGAGTCCGTGCGCGGTAAAGAGGGGGCGCTGGGTTGCCAGGAGTTCGTCCACAAGGGCGGGATTAGAAGCGAGGTCGTGTTTTGTTTTGAAGAATTCTCCGGCCAGGGCGAAGACCACGGAGTTGACGATACGGTTGTTCACCGTGCAGTTATAACAGGCGCGGGCGTCGTGGTTTTTCCAGGTGGTTTCCCAGCGTTCAATTTGCGCATCGGGGATTTTGCCTTTGAGGGCCTGATGTGCGTACATCAATTCTTTGGTCCAGAATTCGGGGGAGGTACGGACTTCATCCAGGCGCAGGAGGCAGGCTTCGTATCCGTTCACACAGGCGTCTACGAGGTCCGTACAAAGGCCTGCAGAAATGAGCAATCCGAGAGATCCTACGAAGCGGGCCGTACAGGAGTTGGTTTCTTCACCCCGGTAGGGATCGATGACGGTTCCGGTGCTGTCCTGCCAGGGCACCGCAGCGCGTATAATGCGTTCGGCAATGTCCAGGTACGTGTCGCGGGTGATGCCGGTGGGTTCGGGTACCGGTGCCTGTGCAAGTTCTTCCCGCAGGCGACGCCAGGTGTTTTCGAGTGGATAGGGTTGTTGCATATATGGTTCCCAATGTTCGATGTTCATGTTCGCCGTAGGGGCGGGGTT
>JAQCGA010000698.1 GCA_027619145.1 bacterium
TAAACGTCCCGAGATCTACATATGGATACGCCTGCCACACAAAAAGAAATCGCCTCCGATCTACGTACACTCGGAATTGCTCCGGGCGATACCCTCTTCATCCATTCCTCCTTCAAAAGCCTCGGCCCCGTGCAAGGCGGCGCTCCCACCGTAATTTCTGCACTCGAAGACGCCATAGGGCCAGACGGCCTTCTGTCAATGCCTTCCTTCAACCTGGTAGAAGCCCACCGTCGTGCCGAAACCTGGAATCTGAATACCACGCCTTCCACCGTCGGCTGGCTCACCGAATACTTCCGCTGCATGCCAGACACCTTCCGTTCAAATCACTATTCCCACGCTGTAGCCGCTCGTGGAAAAAACGCCCAAGAGCTTGTCTCGGGCCATCCCATAAGTCACGGCCTGAAATCTCCCTGGGATCAAGAACCCTGGGGCAGAACCTACGGCACACACTCTCCCATGTATTGCCTGTACGAGCAGAATGCGAAACTGCTCATGCTCGGCGTCACGTATGAATCCTCCACCTTCATCCACCTGGTTGAGGTCCTCTACTGGAACCGCCGACTCGAAACCAATCCCGAAGCACGCTATACCTGGTTGAGGCGACCGGAACTCGGTCAGTTCTGGGATCAGAATGGCACCCTTGCCAGAGGCCAAATTGCCCGGGCTACTTGCCGCCTATTCCACATCCAAGCGTACGTAGACACCCTCTACCATGAAGTCGAACAGAATCCGGCACCCTACTCCAAATAAATTTCACTCTATTGACAGTCCTACAAAACACAGTATCTTTACATCTCAACCCAACACACATCATCATCTGTTCCTGGAGGAATACCATGACCACAGATCAGGCCACCCTGCTCAGGGATTCCATTCAAACCCTACTCAACGCCATCTACAACAAAGAAGACATAACAGAACAGTTGCAAAAAGTAGACCTGCTCCAAAAAGAACTGGCACCTTCCGCATCGCCCCAACTCAGGCATTTCCTGGAAAACCGAGGCTACACCAAAGCCCTCGACTATCTCAACAATAATGCCGTTACAGAAGACCCCAAACAACCAGCGTGCGAAGGCGACCATCGTTAATCTGATTCTTCGAAAAATCATGTATACAAGAAAACCCCGGCCAGTTTGCCGGGATTTTCTTTTTGTACACATCATTCACTTGCCATCGTACCCCAAAATCATTAGATTGCGTGCGTTCATTATATAAACTCAACAACAACCGGCGCAGACCTCTCTGGCGTGCCGGCAACTGAAAGGAATGGGAATGATCAAAAGCATCCGGGAACGGGCCCTCAACCGCGAACTGGTATCCGGGACCTTTCTCAACCTGGGCTCCAGCATGACCGTCGAAATGGCAGCAAAAAGTGGCTTCGACTGGATCCTCATCGACATCGAACACGGCTCCGGAGACCTGGAAAGCCTCAGGCCTCAACTCCAGGCAGCCGATTCCAGCCCTGCAGTACCCATCGTACGCATTGCCGCCAACGAACCACCCCGCTTCAAACGGGTGCTGGATTTGGGCGCATCGGGTGTTATGGTCCCCTACGTCGGCAATGCCGCAGAGGCCAAACAAGCCGTCTCCTCCATGCGCTACCCTCCCCACGGCATCCGTGGCGTGGCCAAGCTCAATCGGGGCAGTGCCTTCGGACAGGATTTCGACGAGTACTTTGCCCACAGCCACGAATTACTCACCACTGTCGTACAGATCGAAACAGAAGAAGCCATTCACTGCATTGACGAAATCGCAGCCGTAGATGGCGTAGATGTCCTCTTCATTGGCCCCCTGGACCTCAGCGTGAACCTGGGCATCCCCCAGCAATTCGACCATCCCAAATTCCTGGAAGCCCGCGCAAAAGTTTCCGAAGCCGCAAAAAAAGCGGGCAAAGCGGCTGGCATTCTACTCTTGAATCCGGATCACCTCGAGCCTACCGTAAAGGCCGGCTTCACGTTTGTCGCCCTCGGATCAGACGGTGGCCTGGTGGCAGCCGGCATGCGCAACATTGCAACCTCATTCGAGAAATACAAATAAGATCCTCTGCCTTACCTGCAGGAGACAGAACGAATGGCCCGAAAAAACCAGAAGAATCTACGCAAAAACTTCAATGCCTGTGGGGTGTATGTCTTTGTCATGACCCCAATGAAACACATCCTGAATCGCCAGGGGAAATGCGAAGTCGACCTGGAAGGTGTAGAAAAGAACATTCGCTATTTCTCCAAAATCAAAGGCGAAAAAACAATGGTCCTCTGTGGAGGCTCCGGAGAATTCTATTCGCTCACACCTTCTGAAGTTCGCGACATAGGAGCCGCTGCCGTTGCTGGAGCCGAAGGCCGGTGCAAAATTGTCTCCGGGATTGGCGGCACCACAAAAACAGCTGTAAAAATGGCGGAGAACGCCCAGGAAGCCGGTTGCGACGCAGTCCTTGTCATGCCACACGACCCCATTGTTGCTCGAGGCGAAAAAACCATCTGGCAACACCATCAGGCTATCAACCGGGCCATCGACATCGGCTTTCTCCCTTTCAGAGCCCCTCGCCAGCTCATCTCTAAGGACCTGGTCAAACGATTCGCCGATCTGGACCGGGTCGTGGCCATTAAAGAAGAAAGCAATGCCATCGATTGGGTGCGCAGCGGATGCCTGACGACCGGGAACAGTGTGCCGTTCATCACCGGGGGGGGCGAAAACATGGTGCCCTACTACTACCTGGC
>JAQCGA010000699.1 GCA_027619145.1 bacterium
GATCGTGATCCGCCCGGTTTTCGTGGTCTGGGTTTCCAGACGTGCCATAAGTATGACACGCAAAGGTGCAAAGACGCAAATGGAAATCGGTGGTATTGTGAGGTTTTCGTAGGGGCAGGCCCCCGTGCCTGACCGGCCTTTGGATTGCAGGAGCCGATGCGGATCAAATGTGCCATGAGTATGACATGTAAAAGTGCAATGATGCAAAGGGAAAATTGAGGGCGTATGGTTCGTTCGGGCAGGACGATACCGAGAGGGGCGGATGTGGAGCGTTGCGGAAGTTTGTGTTAAGAGGTTAGACGGCCATTTCAGCGCGGATGGCGGGGTGGCTCTGGTAGTCGATCAGGTGGAAGTCGTCGAATAGAAAATCGTCGATGTTTTGCTGGTTCCGATCTTCCAGGTGCAGGCGAGGGAGTGGATAGGGTTTGCGGGAGAGCTGTTCTTCTACGGCGTTGATGTGATTGAGGTAGATGTGCGCATCACCCAGGGTGTGGATGAATTCGTGGGGAATGAGGCCGGTAATGTGGGCGACCATGTGGAGCAGGAGAGAGTAGGAGGCAATGTTGAGGGGGACGCCCAGGAAGAGGTCGCAGGAGCGCTGGTACATCTGGAGAGAGAGTTTGTTTTCGGCCACGTAGAATTGGAAGAAGGAGTGGCAGGGGGGGAGGGCGACGTCTTCGGGATTTACTTCTGCGGCGTTCCAGGCGTTGACGAGGATGCGTCTGGAGTTCGGGTTGGTGCGGAGTGTGTGGATGGCTTCCTGGAGCTGGTCCACGATTTTGCCCGCACCACGCCAGGCCCGCCACTGGGCGCCATAGATACGGCCCATGGAACCGTCATTTTCTTTCAGGCCGAGACGTTTGAGATAGTCTTCGTAATTTCCGTCCCAGAGTTTGTTGTGGGGGTAGATGGCTTTGAGGTCGTTGATGTTGTTGGAACCGGAGACGAACCAGAGGAGTTCGGAGAGCATGGATTTCCAGACGAGTTTTTTGGTGGTGACGGCCGGGAAGCCGTCTTCCATGTTATAACGGGCCTGGAGGCCGAAGACGGAGCGAGTGCCCACGCCGGTGCGGTCGGATTTTTCAACGCCGTTTTCAAGGGTGTGTCGGAGTTGGTCCAGGTATTGTTGCATTTTTAAGGTCTCCGGAGGGTGGTACAGTGTTTTTTTGAATATTTTCGCCTGGTCTGCGACCTGGGGTTTCTCTTCACCGCCGTGGTTCATGCTTTCTCGCCACAACATGGAACATGTGCCAGTGTTTGGGATTCCGCACTTCCGGCGTGTCATCCGTTTCTTCTTCGTCCATCATTTCAAGCTCAAAGCCCTCCAGGAGTTTCAAAATCTCATCTCTGGAGTGGTGCGTCCGATCTGGAAGTGATGCCCACGAGTCGCGTTCTCCAAAGAATTGTCCAGCGAACCGGCCACCCGGGCGAATCGCCACGACGATTCGGCTCCAGAGTTCAGGAAAGTGCTGCGGTTGGCAAAACGGCAGCGCATAACTTGCGTTCACCAGGTCGCAGTGGGGGATCTGTGTTTCTGCGAAGTTCGCCACAATCGTTGTCAAATGAGGCTTCACCGTTTCGGGGACCCGGGGCCACAAATACGAGAACGCGTCTGGGTGGCCATCCGTTGCCACCACCCGCCAGTTTCGCTTCAGGAGTTCCAGTGTGTCCCGTCCCTCTCCTGCGGCCAGGTCGATCGCAAGTCCTTCAGCGAATCCTTCTTGTGCAAACGAGTCCAAGGCCGCGACCAGTGTCTCGCGTGCTCCTTTCCCCATGACGGCCCCGAAATACCCCGGCCAGTCCTGCGCCTCGGAATAGTCCTGCGCAGTCAGGGGCGGCAGGTTCGGCTGGTTTTGTTTTTGCATAGGTTTCCCCGCAGTATCAGATAAGGGTCACTGGCGGTGCGATACATTGGTCGGTGTAGCCTGTGTATTGCACTTTGTGATTCACCAGGGGAGGGAAGGTCTCTCGAGCGCTTCACGGTTGATCTCGACTCTCACTTCGTTGCATCCGTGTCGCTTTCTCCCGTATCAAGTCCAAGATACTCATATACGACCGCGGCCATTTCCGATGTATCGTGTGTGCCTCTCCCGTCTTTGACGGCTTCGCGAAGGAGGGATAGTCCGCCATCTAAGAGGAAGGCGGGAACGTTGAATTGATCGTAGAGTCGTTTCATGTAGACCATATCTTTGAGTGCCATCTCGAGGGAGAAGTCCATATGGTAATCCTTCTCCACGAACTTACGCCCGTAGAACTCGAAAACGGCATTGCCGAAGGGGCCTTCATTCATGACGTTGAAGAGATTCTTTGTATCAATGCCCAGTTTCTCCATTAGTGGGAACATCTGAGCAGCGAGTGCGGCATACATGAGGCCCTGGAAATTCATGGCGATCTTGACCGTGTGGGCGGATCCAATAGGGCCCATATAATCAATGCGTGGGGCGTAAGAGCTGATGATGTCTCGGACCTGATCGACTGCATCCGGGTCACCAGATATCATACAAGGAGCTGTTCCGGCGGCTGTGTCAGAGGGGGCACCCAATAATGGTGCATCGACGAATTGTCCGCCTGCGGCTGTGAACTTTGCATGGAGCTCTTTGGTTGACTCGGGATAGCTGGTTGATGCATCTACGACGGTTTTGCCGGTGACATCCTTCTCCAGAAATTCTCCCGCTATGGATTCAACTACTTTGGAGTTTGGTAATGACAGGAA
>JAQCGA010000700.1 GCA_027619145.1 bacterium
CCGACCATCTTTTTAAGTCGCTCACAGTTCCCCCTGTAGTACAAAAAAGCCGTACAATTTTAAGAAAAAATCTCTTCCTCGGTCAACGTCAAGATCAAAGGCTCGTCATTTGTGATTGCAACAACGTGTTCAAAATGCGCCGAAGGCTTCCCGTCTGCAGTAGATGCTGTCCAGCCATCTTCGGCCACCACCACATCTGCGGTCTCCTGGTTCACCATCGGTTCAATCGCCAGCACAATCCCCTTCCGAAGCCGAGGGTTGCGATCTAAAGGGAGATAGTTGGGAACAGGCGGATCCTCGTGCAACTTCCGGCCAATCCCGTGGCCTACAAATTGCCGCACAACAGAGAACCCGTGTTTCTCCACCCATTGCTGTATGGCACCGCTGATATCGCCCAACCGGCCACCGGACCGCGCGGCCTCAATGCCTTTAAAAAGAGATTCGCGGGTCACCTGCATCAGAGAATGTGCTCCCGGCGAAACCTCACCTACGGGAAAAGGAATCGCCTCGCCGTTGAAATATCCATTCAGTTTTGCACCAATATCAATACTTGCCAGGTCGCCCTCTTGGAGCACACGGTCTCCGGGAATACCGTGGACCACTTGCTCGTTAATGGAAATACAAATCGTAGCAGGGTACCCGTGGTACCCCTTAAAAGCAGGTTCAGCGCCGTGATCGCGGATCACCTCTTCGGCTCGTCGATCCAGTTCAGACGTTGCGACACCAGGCCGAATCCATTGCCGCAATTCCCGGTGAGCCAACCCTACAACCCGGCAGCTTTCTCGGATGCGCTCCAGTTCGCGCTCCGTGCGCAATGCAATCAAAATCCAACTCCTCGGTCAGGTAAAAGTGCCATCGGACAGCAGAGAGGTTTAGAGATGGTTCACCTAAAAATGAAGTTGCCAATATATAAAAAAATATCATTAAAAACAACATCTTTGCACGAAAGTGGCCCGATCCTGTCCGGACCGGGCCGGGATGCGGCCAGCGAGCCAGGTACATCCAGGTGGCCTAAGGCAGGCCATAATATTGTACAAAAATTACAAAATCTGAAAAATCTACCGTCTCATTCGAATTCAGATCGTACGTTGCTTCAAATCCTGGCGTGTTCAGGGTCTTCCCATATGCGCCGGCAAACAGCACGAAGTCTCCAAAACTCACACGCCCATCCCCATTAAAGTCGCCTTTTAAGGCTTTACCTATGGTCCAACGCTGCACCAGTTCGACGGATCCACTGGACACAGCTACCTGTACAGTATCATCTGTTTCTCCCACAGAAACGGTTACCAGCACAGAAGACCCGTTCTCGGCAAGCGAGATCTCATTAAACGTCCAGGAATAATTCACCGGATCATGATCTGGATCAACTGCCGTTACCGAAAACCGCAGCGTATCCCCCATCCCCCCTACAACCACGGGGCGTTCGGGGCTAATTTTCTGAATCGAGACCGGCTGATTCACGTCCGCAACTTCAATTCGAACCGTCATCGAAGTTTGCTCTGTACCATCGCTGGCTACAAAAACAACCTCGTATGCACTGCCGCCCTGAGTAGACCCGGGTGTCCAGCGGAACGTTTGTCCTGTAAACTGTGCCCCTTCGGGCATGCTCGTTACCGAATAGGTTAGCGCATCTCCATCTGAATCCGTTGCCTCCACAACAAAACTCAGCTGCGCCCCTTCGTTGACTGTTCGAGTTGTAATTGGCGTAAAAACCGGAGGCAGGTTTTGCGGCGGCGGCTGATTGAACACCGCCGAGATCAAAGACACAGTACTTCCGGCACCCCGCACTGCAATTTCGACAGTCGCCCAGCCGTTTCCTGCCGCGACCAGATCAATTGAGCTGGATGTTGTCTGGAAAGAGGAAAGATTTGTTTGCCCGGAAACCGAAACTGCCAGATCGCCGCTGGTCCTGACCACAGACCACGTCAGGCTTTCACCAGCCCCGGCCCCGGCAGCAACCACCTTAGCCGTAGATACCGCTTGATCCATCACAACCACAGGCACTCCGGTCCCATTTATCGCCAACGCCAGCGGACGGGTCTGTCCGTCTGTAGACGTAATGGGCGTAATCGTGTACGAATAGGTGAACCGAGATCCGGACAGAGCCTTTGCAATCGGAATGAATACGATTTCCGTGTACTGCGAAACATTCCCAATTTCTACCTGCGCCCCAGAAGGACGTAGCATCTCAATCCGGTCGCTCTTTACCAGGAGAACAATCAGATCCCAGACGCCACCTGTCCCCAGCGTAAACGCCGCTCGAAGCCCGGTTCCAGGACTCAGCGACGAGGTAGCCACCCGCAAATATTCCGCCCCCAGGTGGTCCATCCTCCCCGAGCCAGTTGCCCCCGAAGAGGAAAGAGCAACCGTAGTCGCCTTCATTGTGTTGTATTGCGCACCCTCTTCGTAAAACCCGGCCCGGTGGCGTGTGCCAGTAAAATAATTCCATACGGCAAACCCCGGCATCACGCCCGCATACCCACCGGTGGGCATAGAAGCGTTGAACTCCTGAACATCGTACCGTCGCGCCGTGCTCTTCCCCAGCTGTTCCCAAGAGCGTCGAATTGAGTCCCGGCCATACACCTGCTCCAGATAATGGGCGTAGATCGAAGCGCCATACTGATGTGAATCCGAGCCGCTGGTTGCACGGTCCAGAGATATCGTAGGGTCCGCGAAAAATCCATCGTCGTACTGGTAATAAT
>JAQCGA010000701.1 GCA_027619145.1 bacterium
GTTCGTACATCAAAGTGAAAATGGGTGCTACCAAAAAAGGAAAGCTGGTTGCTGCACAGGCCTATATGGCCTACGAGTGCGGGGCTTTTCCTGGAGGGTGGGCCGGTCCGGGCGCAATTTGTATCTTCACTCCGTACGATATTGAAAACGTTGTTATTGACGGGTTCGACGTGCTGGTGAACAAGCCTCAGACGATGGCTTACCGGGCGCCAGGCGCTTCAAACGCGGCTTTTGCATCCGAGACTGTGGTGGACGAAATTGCCGAACAATTGGGGATGGATCCCCTGGAGTTTCGGTTGCAGAATTCGGCAAAAGAGGGAAGCCGGCGGGCCGATGGCCCGGTAAGCCCGCGTGTGGGTCACGTAGAATGCGTAAAGGCCGCCATGGCGCATCCGCACTACAAGGCTCCTCTGGATGGGCCCCACCGGGGCCGGGGTGTGGCATCGGGATACTGGATGAATGCAGGTCTGAAGTCCAGTGTATGTGCCAGCGTGAACCCGGATGGTACTGTCAGTCTGGTAGAAGGGTCCACCGATATTGGTGGTTCCCGAACCTCGATTGCCATGCAGCTTGCCGAGCCGTTGGGGATTGCAGCAGAAGATGTGAAGCCCACGGTCAGCGACACAGATGGGATTGGGGAGACGGACGTGACGGGCGGGAGCCGCACTACGTTTGCCACAGGCTGGGCAGCGTACGACGCGGCCCAGGATATTATTCGGCAGATGGTAGAACGCGCGGCCAAATTCTGGGAGATTTCTCAGGATGACGTGGTGTTTGAAGATGGGAATTTCAAATCCAAGTCGGACCCGGCCAAATCTCTCAGCTTTAAGAAAATGGCTGGAAATATTAATTCCACGGGCGGCCCTGTTGTGGGCCGGGCAACGGTGAACCCTCCCGGAGTAGGTGGGGCGTATGCCGTGATGATTGTGGACGTGGAAGTAGACCCGGAAACGGGCAAGGTGGATATCTTGCGTTGTACAATGATTCAGGATGTAGGTACGGCAATTCACCCGAGTTATGTGGAAGGCCAGTTGCAGGGCGGTGCTGCCCAGGGTATTGGTTGGGCGCTGAATGAAGAGTATTTTTACAATGAAAAAGGTGAACTGGCCAATGGGAGTTTTCTGGACTACCGCATTCCCACCTGCCTGGATTTGCCAATGATTGATACGCAGCTCATTGAGGTACCCAACCCGGGCCATCCGTATGGGGTGCGCGGTGTAGGCGAAGTGCCAATTGTTCCGCCACCACCGGCCGTTGCCAACGCCATTTTCCGGGCCGTAGGTGTACGGATGAATGTATTGCCGATGTCTCCTGGCAATATTCTCAAAACGCTGTGGGCGAAAAATGGTACGGGTGGAAACGGAAAGGCCTGAGGTCAGGCCCTGGGGTTTTACGCAGGACAACCTTTGGAGGCGCGCGGTTGATGGCAACCAAAACGGAAGAATACCTGGGCATCCAGGAATATAAGGTGGTAGGCACCCGTCCTATCCGGCACGATGGAGTGGATAAGGTTACAGGACGGGCGGTGTACGGAGCAGATGTGCATTTGCCCAGGTTGCTATACGGAAAGACGCTCCGTAGTCCTCATGCGCACGCGCGGATCAAGAAAATTGTTACAAAGAAGGCCGAGGCTTTGCCCGGTGTGAAGGCCGTGATTACCGGTGCGGATCTGATGCAGACGTACGAAGATAAGGTGAAGGCTCTGGGCGAAGGCTCGGTGAGCCTTCGCCATTTGATTACCAACGTGCTGGCAGGCAAGAAAGTTCTGTATGAAGGGCATGCCGTGGCTGCTGTGGTGGCTACGTCCAATCACATTGCCGAAGAAGCGTTGGAGTTGATTGAGGTGGAATACGAGGTACTGGCACCGGTTCTGAATGTACAGGATGCGATGGCAGACGGTGCTCCGTTGTTGCACGAAGATCTGAAGATGCGTTCTCTGGGCGAACAGACAGACCGGGTTGGCAATATTGCGAATCACTTTCAGCATAAATTGGGCGACATCGAAAAAGCGTTCGCGGAAGCCGACGTGGTGGTGGAGCGCGAGTTCCACACGCAAACGGTACACCAGGGTTATATTGAGCCGCACAATGTAACGGCGAACTGGAACGAAGATGGACAAATCACCGTCTGGTGTAGCACGCAGGGGCCGTTTGATGTGCGGAGCCAGGTCGCAGACGTGGTGGGTGTGCCCCCTTCGCATGTGCGGGTGATTCCAACAGAGATTGGCGGCGGGTTCGGTGGAAAGTTCCGGGTTTACCAGGAGCCCACTGCTGCGATTCTGTCTCGCAAGACCGGGCATCCGGTGAAGATGGTGATGTCCCGAACCGAGGTGCTTAAAGCCACCGGACCCACACCGGGATCGTTCATTCGGGTGAAGATGGGGGCTACAAAAGAAGGAAAGTTAATTGCGGCCCAGGCCTATCTGGCTTACGAAGCCGGCGCGTACCCGGGTTCTCCGGTGGGTGCTGGCGCGGGGTGCATTTTCTCTCCGTACAATATTGAAAATGTTGTGATTGATGGATACGATGTTGTGGTGAACAAGCCGCAGACGTCGGCGTACCGTGCGCCTGGTGCAACCAATGCGGCATTTGGTTCGGAAACAGTGATTGATGAAATTGCCGAGAAGCTGGGTGTGGACCCACTGGAATTTCGCTTGAAGAATTCAGCGAAAGAGGGGACACGTCGAGCCGATGGGCCTATT
>JAQCGA010000702.1 GCA_027619145.1 bacterium
CGATCTGGATGGAACGAGGGTACACGGGTCTGCATGCGGGGTTTTACATGTCAGAGTTTCCTGTGCCAACGTGGAAACACCTGCTGTGGTGGTCCAATTATCGGTTTCGTTTGCCGCATTCGCTGGATCACTGGTACGGGGGGTACCTGGGGGTTTCGCTGGTGGCGCTGGCGGCGTACGGTCTGGTGAAGGTGTTCCGAACCGGGCGGAGAGAAAAATATGCACCTGGATTGGCTGCCGGGTTGTGTTTGCTGGTTGCGCTGATCCTGGTGTTTGGATACCGCTGGCCAGTGCTGCGATCGTTGGGGGTGGTTCAGGCGTTGAGCGCGGGGCGGTATCTGCTGTTTGTGGTTTTTTTCTTATCTGTGATGGTGGGGTTGGGTGCGGCGTTTCTGGTGGAGGCGCAAAGAGGCGTGCGTACCCCAGAGCGCGTGTTTGTTCTGGCGTTGCTGGTTGTACTGGTGGATTTGGGTCCAACGACGTTTCAGCAACCTTATCGCATGTCGAATATCAACCGGCGGATGGACCGAAGTCGTTTTGAGCGTTTGCTTGAGGATCCGAATGTTTGGGCGCTGGCACGGCCGTTGCCCTTGCAGTATCTGCCGGTATTTGAACGGTTTCAGGAGGAGCGCAACAACCGGCCACCTGGTGAGCTTTCGCCGGAACGATTGTTTCATACGACGAATGGGACTTATTACCATTTCATCATTCCCTGGTTGGGGGTGAATACGGGGGTTCCTACTGTACTGGATACCTATACGCAGTATCCGCTGTCTGTGCCCGCGTTTGTTCGGCGGTTTCAGGATCTGTTTCATACATCTCTTCACCGGTTGGAAGATGGAGCCGATCTGGAGAAGATGGAATATTTCGACTTGATTCAGACGGGGTTGTTCCTGTTGAATACCCGGCACGTTTTTTATTCGTATTCTGAAGAGGAGTACTTGCAGTATCGGGAGTTCCCGCAGGTTGCGCCGCTTGTGGTCGCACCTCGAACGGCCAGGTGGACGTATCCGGTGAAGGAATTGGACCGGTCGAGGGCCAGATCTCTGGAGGCAGATGAAGTCCGGGCAAAGCAGGATCGAGACCGGGCGATGAAGGATTTCTCAGGGCTTTTGCGGACGATGGAGGTGGACCTTTCGCGTGGGACCTGCAAGCAGATCCTGTTGAGCGAGGATGAGCCAGAAGAAGACCTGGGCACATCCCCTCAGGTGGAGATTCTTTCGCACCAGGTCTGGAACCAGCGGGTAGAATTGCGGGTGCGAACAAGCGATGCCTGTTTTGCGCGGCTGGCTTATACGTATTATCCATATCAACGGTTGACCGTGGATGGACAGGTGGCGGAGCGATTGAAGACGGCCGGACACTTTGTGGCGTTGCGTCTGGCACCGGGGGAGCATACGATTGTGCTGGAGCCTGAGCTTTCGGTTTTGCGCACCTGTCTGTTGTTTTTGTCAGCGGGTTTGCTGGCGGCGGCGGGTGTTGTGCTTGTTCGTTTTCGCAGGAAAGAGCAACGAGATTTCAAAAGATAGGCCGGATTGGACATTGGAGAAGCTGAATCATGCAGGTTAAAACGGAGGTTTTTTATGAATGTGGTGTTTCAGTGGGTTCACTTGTTCGCTGCCGCGCTGGCCGTGGGCGGAGTGGTATTTTTGCGTTTTGTGTTGCTTCCATCCGTACAGGATTTACAGGAGGCGGAGCGTAAGGCGTTCATGGACCGTGTGCTCAAGCGGTTCAAGGTTGTGCTGCATGCCAGCATTGGGCTCCTGCTGTTGAGCGGAATGTACAATATGCTGGTGGTTGCAATGCACGGTGGGTTGACGGTGGCTGCCTATTTACACGTTTTGCTGACAAAGGTTTTTCTGGTTTTGATTCTTTTTACGATTGCCATTTTGTTAACGGTTCCTGGAGAGGCGTTCGCAGGGATGAAGGCAAACCGCAAAAAGTGGCTTGCAATCAATACGGTGCTGGGAGCTGTTGTGCTCTTTCTTTCGGCGTATCTGCGACGGATGTGAGATGATTTCCTCGGATGGATCATATGGGACACATTGAAGGGTTGATCAAAACTCTGGGTTCGATTGATACAGCTGTTTTGTCCGGAGAAGACCGGGAGGATCTGGCGGAGATGTTGCGGAAAGATCTTCGCGTGCGGGTAGATGCTGTGAATGCGCAGGATGGGAGTGCGTGGGCCGGGTTGAAAGGGCAAGAGGCGTGGGAGGCGTTCGTGGGGCCACGCTTGCAGGCGTTGAGAAAATCTTTGGGAACGTTTCCAGAGGTTTCGGATGCACCGGAGGTGTTGGTTTCCGGGACTGTGATGGGAGATGGGTATCGGATTGAGAACCTGGTGTTTGAGAGCAGGCCGGGCCTTCCGGTTGCGGCCAATTTGTATTTGCCAGATTCGCCAGGGGAGTCCATGCCGGGGTTTTTGCTGGTACACAGCCACCACAATCCGAAGGTGCAGGGCGAGTTGCAGGATATGGGAATGATGTGGGCAAAGCAGGGGTGCGCGGTGCTGGTGATGGATCAACTGGCGTATGGCGAACGCCGACAACACGCGCCCGGGTCTCGGCAAGATTACCGGTTTCGATATGTGAGTGGGGTGCAGTTGCAGTTGATGGGAGACAGCCTGATGGGCTGGATGGTGTGGGATATCCGTCGCGGGATCGATCTCCTGAAGCAACGCTATGCTGTCGAGCGGGTGG
>JAQCGA010000703.1 GCA_027619145.1 bacterium
GCAGGCCATTCACCAGAGTCTGGCTCAGGACTCGCGCGTGGTTCGGTTGCCCATTAACCGGATTGATCTGTTGCACAATATTTCCAAGGTTTCGCGTGAGCTTCGTCAGTCTTCGGAATCAGATCCCGAACCCGAGACGATTGCCGAAAAGCTGGGTGTTTCAGTGGAAATGGTACAGGATACCTTGCTTCGGGCCAGAGACGTGTGGTCTTTGGATGCTTCGTTTAAAGAAGACGACGATCACAGCCTGTTGCATGTGCTGCCGGATCAGTCTCAGAAGGCACCGGATGTTGAGGTGATTGACGAGTCGGTGCGTTCGCAGGTAGAGATGGTGCTGGAGTCCCTGGACGACCGTGAAGCCGAGGTGTTGCGACTTTATTTTGGTCTGGGCGACGAAGAAGCCATGACGCTTGAGGAAATTGGAGCGAGGTTCAGTTTGACTCGGGAACGGGTGCGCCAGATTAAGGAAAAGGCGCTGCGCCGGTTGCGGCACCCCCGTCGTCGAGCACAACTTGAGCCGTTGATGGAGTCTGCATAAGAAGAGACTTGAGGCCTGAGACGTGGGTTGGTTTGCTTTTCTTTTAGAGGCAGGCTAACTTTCGGGGGCTCGCTTCAGGGTTTTTCGGAAACGTAGGAGTTTGTACTGGAATTCGGTTTCCGTTTCAGGCGTCAGCAAGAAAGTTGCCCGGCGCTTCAAGAGGAATTCCTGCACGGACTCGAAGCCCCGGGAGAGGGGGTTTGGATGTCTGATCTGGTCCAGCGGTATTTGCGTGCTGACCGTATTTTGCTGGATATGAAGGCTACAAAAAAAGCGGATGCCATCCGCGAAGTGGCTTTTTTGCTGGAAGTTTCAGAAGAGGTTCCGGATTTTCGCCGGTTTCTTTCTATGTTGTTCCAGAAGGAATCCCGGTACGGAAGTGGCGTAGGAGACGGTGTGGCCATTCCGCATTACCGGGACGATCGGGTTCAAGAGCCTGTGATTTGCCTGGGGGTTTCCAGGGAAGGACTGGAGTGGGGGAAGACTGGGTGGGGTGAAAAAGAACAGGTTCAGATCCTGGTGCTGATCGGGTGGCCCTACCGTAACGATGATGCGTATTTGAATACGGTAGCTGAAATGGCCCGATTGCTGCGCCTGAAGGCGGTGCGGGATAAGATTCTGGACGCAACCACACCGGAAGAGGTGCTGAAAGCACTGACGGTGAACGGTCATGCCAGGGAGAAGGTTTCCTGCTGAGAATATAGAACAGGCAATAGGAATACAAGAAGCCTCCTGATTTAATTGGGAGGCTTTTTTTGTACCATACAGAATGCGGAGAGAAACCGACATTCGGGTGTTTTTGATTTGCCGTTGGGTGGGAAATCTCTCGCTCGCCTTTCAAGTGCAGATCAGGAATACCGAAAGGATTGCGCCAGATTTTTCAGTCAGGATTATGTTTCGCGGTTGGTCTGGGTGGTAAGAGAAGAAGATCGGGAGTATATTCCCGTATGAAAAAGGGTAAACCTCTTGACTGTGATCCTTAAATGGAGTTACCTTTTGATTATATTTGAACTGGAAAGGCATGAAACATTATAGACGAGGAGGATTTGATGTTAAAGGAATTCAACGTTATTATCGAAAGAGATGCAGAAGGATACTATGTTGCTTCTGTACCAAGCCTTCGTGGATGTCATACGCAAGCCAAATCTCTTGATGAACTTATGACAAGAATAACAGAAGCTATTGAACTCTGTTTAGAAGATGCGGATGATAGTTTTGAAGCCCTTGATTTTGTTGGTGTACAGAAGATCACAGTGGCATCATGACACGTCTACCTCGACTGACAGGCAAAGAAGTCATTACGGTGTTGAAGAATGCAGGGTTCGAGGCCGTACGAATAAAGGGAAGCCATCATCGGCTCAGGCATGCGGATGGACGTGTGACGACTGTGCCTGTTCATGCGGGTGAAACGATAGGCCCAGGTTTGATGGCAAGTATACTCCGCGACGTCGAAATGACCCGAGCGGAATTTTTTTTACTTCTATGACTTTGCGTTCAGGTCATCAGTGAGTCTGACAAAGAAATGCAACTGGCTGTCAGGGACGCGATTGATCTTCGGCGTTAAAAAGAGAGATAAAACATAACCACACGTGTCCACGTTTTGGTGCTAAATCCTAATATCAATTGGGCAGTTTTGATTACAGTTTATCGCCCAGATCCCGATCTATGGATTCACTGGCGCAAAAGGAGGAGTGATTCATGAAGTCTTTTGAAAAGTGCCCTGTGTGCGGAGGTGAAATGGTGGAGAAGGAGGTTGAAAAACTTCTCCGTGGTGGGAATCATACAGCGTCGAACCGAGTTACAGTTGAAGTCTGTTTGCATTGTGGCGAGCGTTTGTATTCTCCCTCAACGGTTGAGCGCTTTGAAGAAATCCGATCCAAGTTGAGGGGCGGGAACACCGGAGAATTTCAGCATATAGGTCAAGCTTTCCAGGTTGTTGGATAAATTCTACACCAATGACAGAACGATACAGCATTTCTGAAATAGACCACAAAGGGAGGATATTCGTCATCGACTCTGGATTGAATTCAATGGCATCTTTTGCGCCGGGCCTTTTCAACGGGAAGACCGCACTGGTGACCGGAGGGGGACGGGGGATTGGGAAGCAGATCGCACTGGCATTTGCGCGTCTGGGTGCTAACGTGGCCATTGC
>JAQCGA010000704.1 GCA_027619145.1 bacterium
CGGTTGATTTCTTCGGAGTTGAGGGGGAAGGTTTTGTCGGAGCGTTTGGTGGCGATTTTGAAAGAGGCGAAGGTGGATTTTTGGGCAACCGCCCAGGCGGTGTCCCGCAGGCCTTCGATGGTGTGGGGGGCAAGAACGGCTTCGGAGAAGTTGGCAATGCCGAATACGCCGGAGAGGCGTTCGCGGAGGATTTCGATGGGGGTTTCTGGCGTGAGTTCGAGAAGGATGCGTCCAGAAATGCGCTGGATGGGGCCGCAGGGTAGATCCTTGAGTGTTTGCTTGATGTTGTGGACCAGGCGGTTTTCAAAGCGGCCCCGGTTTTTCCCTTTGAGGCCAATCTCGTGGTAGTGGATGAGGAGCAGGCGTTCCGATTGCAGGTTCATGAAGTCCTTCCGGGCGTATGTTCGGTGGAGGCGTTAACAGGATGGAAGGAATATCACAATCGGATTGTTTTTTGTCAAGGATCGCGCAGGTTATTGGGCTCCGTAGGCTTTGGCGAATTGGATGAAGTCTTCGAAGCCCACGCGGCCGTTTCCGTTCAGGTCGAAGCCTGCGTGGAAGTTTGGGTCGCCCCAGGCTTTTCCGTAGCGGGCTGCGAACAGGACGAAGTCGGAGAAGGAGACGGTTCCGTTGCAGTCGAAGTCTCCAACGATTTTCTGGATACCGATTCTGCCCAGGAAATATTGTTCGGCAAGGTGGAAAGCGTCAATGCCAACTTCGATGCCAATGCGGCGTCCCGGCAGATCGTCTGCGGGAGGATGGATGCCGCCCCAGATTCGGGAGAGGCTGGTTTGATCGGAAGCGTCCCGGTAGGTGGCCCATTGCAGGATGAGGTCCTGGCTGGGTCCCTCTTCGAAGACGAGAAATTCGTTTTTGGGTGCGTGGAATTCTCCGAGGCCGCCGGGGAAAAATGCGTCTCCAGTGAGGAGGGTCATGAGTTCTGCGGCGGCCCGAGAGAAGGTGGAGTGGCCGGAGATGTACCCGGCAAATGGAGGGGTGACGAAAGAGGGGCGCTGGTAGGGCCACCAGTTTTCGGCCAGGATCCAGCCCACGCCGGCAACGTCGGTTTCGGGATTGGCAATTGCGTCTGGTCCACGCCAGGCGTAGAGTTTGATTTTACCAACGTTCTTACCATTTTCTCCGGCGAGGGAGTCTCCGGGTTCGACGAGGGCGATGTAGTTGGCGATTAGGGGAATGCCGCCTGGATGGTACGAGGGGAGGTTGGGGTCGGTGCTCTGGCCCCGGTCTGCCATGGAACGGATTGCAGAAATGGGGCGGATGTAGTCGTAGCGGCCTTTGATGCCCCAGGCGGCAACAGCGGCGTCGTGAACGGCACCGCTGAGGGCGAAGTAGGCTTTTACGTCCCATTCCAGGTCATTTAGAACCGGGCCGGTTCCCCGGAATCGTTTTGTGAATTCGGGGTGGTCGTCCACGTAGTTGAGGATGGTGAACCAGTGGCCGGGTGGGGTTTCGGATTTTGGACCATCGGCCCAGAACTCGGCGAGTACGCGGGTATAATCTCCACGGGGGACAATCTGAGGTTCGTAGGGTTTGCCGGTGTGCGGGTTGACGGTGTGTCCACGGCCGGGGTCACCTCCCTGGAGGAGGTTGTAGTAGTTCGGGTAGTCCGAGAATGAGTTTGGGAAGTCCGGATTTTTCCCGAAAGAAGCAGGGGAGATGTCCCACATTACACCGTCTGTTGGGTCCAGTTGGCCGGACCAGACGGAGACGAGGGCAAAGTTCCATTTGTAAATGTCGGCAAGGCCGCCCGCCTTTGTGGTGTCAATTTGGGGGGGCGCTCCGGGATCGTGATAGGCCCAGTAGGTGCCGCCGTTTCGGTCCGATAAGGTGAGGTCTGTACTGGTGAGCGCAAACGGGGTGACCTGGCCCCATTCGGGTCCGAGAAATTCTGGGGTATTGATGGGGCGCACGTTGCCGGCCTGGTCGATGAAGACCTGGAGGGTGAGGGGTTGCCAGTGGTTGGGGTCCAGCAGGTTTGGATTTCCGGGTAGAACGGGAACGAGGGGTGGATTTACAGATGTATAGTGCTGGTTGGCGTAGTCGTTTTGTTCGTTGGATCCGTCCTGCAATCCGAATGCGATGAGTTGTTCCGCGAGATAGTTTCCGAGTGCGGCGGATGAGCCCGAAGTGTACTCCGTGCTGGTGACGGAGGCGACGTATCCCAGTTCTACAAAGAGAGAGTCGAACCGGGCCATGGAGCCAAATGCGCCGGGAGAGTCTTTGAACCGGTGCATGAGGAGGCGGTAGGCCGCGTAGCTGATGGCTTCTTCTCGGGCGGTTTGCAGGTTGCCGGAGGTGGGTACCCCACTAAATGGGCAGGTGTAATTGCCTACGGTTCGACCCAGAAAATAGGTGCTTGCCAGGCTGTCGTAGGCGGCCCAGGCGTCGTACATTGCAATGGAGGTGTGGAAGAGGTTGCGTGCGTGTACGGTGGGCCGGGCGTAGTCGTGTCGGATGGCTTCGAGCAGGACTTCGTTCCATTTTCGGGCTGTGGAATGTTGTGTTTGTGCCAGGGCTGGAATGCTGGTAAGCAAGACCAGCAAGAACAAGATAATTCGTGTCATAACAGGTGCCTTCCCGTTCGAAATAGTTACTGGATAGAGGAAGTTATTTTATAAAATATACGATTCATCCGGGGTATATGTAAGTGGTAATTTTAAAAGTAGATT
>JAQCGA010000705.1 GCA_027619145.1 bacterium
CCCTGCGGCAGGTGCGGAGCCGCCGATAGAGTGGCCCGAACCCGAAATTCTACCTGATGCGCTCCCGCCCGTAGAGCCGTTTCTCTTTGATCTGCTGCCATCCACGTTTCGTCCCTGGATTCAGGATATCGCAGACCGGATGCAATGCCCTCCGGATTTTCCTGCTGTGGGTGCAATCGTGGCTCTGTCTGCTGTGGTGGGCAGGCAGGTTGCTATCCGTCCGAAGCGGGAGGACGACTGGACGGTGGTGCCGAACCTGTGGGGCGGCGTAGTAGGACGGCCAGGACTGTTGAAGTCACCAGCTTTACAGGAGGTGCTGAAGCCAGTGGACCGGCTGGAGATCCAGGCGAGGGAAGAGTACGAACACGCAGTTTCGGACTACGGGGCAGACCAGTTGGTGCGAGAAGCACAAATCAAGCAGGCCAAAGCCGATATCGGAAAGGCGATACGGGAGGGGCAAGACCCCCACCGTGTAGCGCAAGCCGTACTGGCTGGCGATGATGAGGCTCCAACCCGCAGGCGATACAGAACGAACGACCCCAGCATGGAAAAGATGGGCGAACTACTCAACCAGAACCCGCGTGGCCTTCTACTCTTTCGGGATGAGTTGACCGGATTCCTCCGTACGCTGGACAGAGAGGGCCACGAATCGGACCGTGCGTTCTACCTGGAGGCCTGGAACGGGACCAGCCAGTTTGTGTTCGACCGAATCGGGCGCGGAACCATCGACATCGAAGCGGCTTGCCTGTCCATCTTGGGTGGCATCCAGCCAGGGCCTTTATCAGGCTACATGAGTCGTGCGGCGAGAGGGGGCCAGGATGACGACGGGCTTGTCCAGCGGTTCCAGCTTATTGTCTGGCCCGATGCACCAGGCGCTTGGGTGAATGTGGACCGCGAACCAAATAAGGTTGCACGACAGGCTGCCTTTGAGGTGTTCGAGCGGTTGGACCAGATAGACCTTGAAGCTATTGGTGCTGAGATTCCAGAAGAGAGCGGAGCGTTGCCCTTTTTAAGGTTCACACCCGAGGCGCAAGAAATCTTTACTGAGTGGCGCACCGAGTTGGAGCGACGATTGCGAACGGACTTGCCGCCGATGGTGGAAGCCCACCTTGCAAATACCGCTCTCTGATTCCTTCTCTGGCCCTGCTCATCCATCTCGCAGATACTTCTGTAGGTTTTGTAGGTACTGAACCCCTAGTACGTGCCTGTGCGTGGGGGGAGTATCTGGAGTCACACGCGCAGCGGGTGTACGCCCCTGCACTGTCTCCCGATGTGACGGCAGGAAGCATCCTGGCAAACCGCATCCAGCGTGGCGACCTGGGAGCTGAGTTTGCGCTACGGGAAGTCCAGCAAAAGGGATGGGGCGGGTTGACAGACCGAGACACCATCAAGGCAGCGTTGGACCTATTGGAGGACGTTAATTGGGTGCGCGAAATAACTGAACCAACAGGTGGTCGTCCGCGTGTGAGATACCTGGTGAATCCGCAGATTGTGGGGGAGTGAGACAGTGGGACGCTACCTGGAGAAATTGCAGAAAAAAAATTCAATACCTACCCCCGAGCACCCTACAAAACCTACAAAAGGGGGTTCTGTAGGTTCTGTAGGTAGTCAACAGGGGGGTATGGAGAAAAATTCAGGGGTTCCTGCAATCGGACCATACGAGCCGGTACGCATCCATTCTCGCACCCTGAACGCCAACCTATGGATTGTCCCAGACGGCTTCCAGGGCCACCTGGACGGTCCGGTGTACACGGATACCGAAGTTCGAGAACTGGACCGCCTGAGCGTCACTCCGGAGCAGCTACGGACCATCCACGCCGCGAAGGTGGGAATTGACGGCGAGATTGTACCACAGGAGCCGGAATATGAGTTCTGAAGCTGCCATAATACAGACCAATAACCCAGGCCAGGTGCCTTTCAGCCAAGATCTACCCATCCCGGTTGTCTTGCGCCGGGGTAGGTGACAAGGTTTCGCATTTTTTCTCATTTGGAGGGGATCATGAATATTTCAGAAAAACATTACTCCGCTATTCAACTTCTGGTTTTGCATCAGTTTGACGGCCTGACTCAAGCCCAACTGGCAGAGAAAATAGGTGTAACGAGGCGAACTGTTCAGAATTGGTTGCAAGACCCTGGTTTCGTTGCCGAACTGAGAGCGGCGAAGAGCAAATGGCGCAGGAAGATTGAGCACATTCCATTTATCCATCGCCGAAAGCGCCTGGAGGAGCTGCAGCGCCTTTATGAGGCGATACCAGATTCCTCCATTTCGGCCATCGTAGAATCGAAAGACGGTTTTGTTGATCCAGAGACAGGAAAGCCGTCAAGGGCTGAAGACGAAAAATTGGTTACCGCGATGGCCGTCCGCCGAATGCACGTAAACGAAAAGGCTAAAATTTTGGAACAGATGGCTCAGGAAGTCGGAGGTGATGTGCTGGAGGAGCTGGAGGAGCTAAAAAAGGAACTGCGGGATAAACTGAAAATTGTCGCCAGGGAGGGATAATCAGAGGCTTTCGATGACTCCAAAGAAATGTAAGGCCGCTTCTGGTCGCAGTCAACATTTCTCAACATTTACCGAAGCTGGCAGTTGTTAAGAAATGATAAGGTTGCAGGCGAAAAAAGGAGGGGGTATGTCTCATATTGTAGACCTGGACATGGTTCGAACCACGGCCGAGGCTGCAAAGGAACTGGGT
>JAQCGA010000706.1 GCA_027619145.1 bacterium
CCTCCTTCCGTATCTTTCCACCTCCTTCCGTATCTTTCCACCTCCTTCCGTATCTTTCCACCTCCTTCCGTATCGCTCCACCTCTTTCCGTATCTTTCCGTGCCCTCCGTGCTCATCCGCTTCTTTCCGTGATCCCGCTACCACACATCCCAGAAGATTATTGCGCCACACTTTCGCACATGCTATCTTGGTCATTGTTCCTTCGCCTTCCAACCCCCGTCCTTTCACCAGAGCTTCCCAATGCAAACCAAACCCCTCGGTCGCACAGGCCTCGAACTTCCCATCGTTGGCCTCGGCGCAGCATTCATCGGCATTGCAGACCCAAACCGGGCAGCCGTTGAATACGCCGGCCAACCCGGACAAATGGAAGATGACCTGGGGGTGCGCACCGTCCACTCCGCCATCGAAGCCGGTTCCACCCTCATAGACACCGCGCCGCTCTATGGAGCCACCCGCAGCGAACGCATCATCGGCCGCGCCCTCAAAGAACGCCCGGACCTGGCCGCCCGCTGCACGGTCACCACCAAAGTCGGCCACCTCGCCGAAGGCAAAGCCTATACCTTCGACGCCATCTTGCGTCACGTGGAAGACAGCCAGAAACGCCTGGGCATAGAACGCTTTGAGGTCCTCTACATCCACGACGCAATGAACGTACCCATGGAACAGGTCATGGGAAAAACCGGCGCCCTTGGCGCACTCCGCAAACTCCAGAACGAAGGCACCGTCCGCTTTATCGGCACCGCCGCCAACGAACCGGAAACCAATGCCGCCTACATCGAAACCGGCGAATTCGACGCCGCCGTAGTCCCAGAAGCCTGGAGCCTGATTAACCAGTTCGCAGAAAAGCGCATCCTGCCCGCCGCAGAAAAACACAACGTGGGCCTCGTCATTGCCACCCCCGTTGAACGCGGCCTCCTCGCCACCGGCCCGGTCTCCGGCATCAACTACCTGGCCCGAAACTTTACCCAGACCTGCCTGGACCACGTTGCAAAAATCCACACCCTCTGTAAAGAACACAACATCCCACTGGTCGCCGCCGCCCTCCAATGGTGCACCCGCCATCCGCAAATAACCACCACCATACCCGGTGCCCGCACCCCCGGAGAAGCCACCGCCAACGCCCAGGCCGGCACCCTCCAAATTCCCGAATCCTTCTGGACCGACCTCGCCCCCCTCATACACCACTTCGAATCCGGCATAGACCGGTAAACATTCCTCTCCAATTATTAATTGATAATTGACAATTGACAATTCTTCTCATTTTCTTAATCCCAAAAGGTCCCCAATGTCCCTAACCCTAACCCTCCTCGGCACCGGAACCCCAACCCCCCTCGCACACCGCGCTGGCTCCAGCTACCTCGTCACCCTGGACAACCGGCACCTCCTCATCGACTGCGGCCCCGGCGCAGTACGCCGCCTCCTGGACAAAGGCGTACGCACACGGGACATCGAAACCTTATTCTTAACCCACCTCCACTACGACCACTGCGTGGACTACGGCTACCTCGTCTTGAACCGCTGGGACCAGGGCGCAGGAGAAATCCCCGAACTAAATGTGTACGGACCACCGCCACTCCAACACATGACCCACCTCCTCTTTGACGAAGAAGGCGTGTACGGCCCAGATCTCGCAGCGCGCACCCGCCACCCCGGCAGCGAATTCATCTTCGAAAAACGCGGGGGTATCTTGCCTCGCCAGCGTCCGACTCCCCGGATCACAGAAGTAGAACACGGCAATGTGATCGAACAAGACGGATGGAAACTCACCGTGGCTGAAGTCGTCCACTGCCAGCCACAACTCACCTGCCTGGCCTACCGCCTGGACACCGCACACGGCACCATCGTCTTTGGCGGAGACTCAGCACCCACGCCAAAACTCACAAAGCTCGCCAAAGGCGCAGACGTCCTCCTGCACATGTGCCACTTCCTGAACAACTTCGAAATGGATGCCCGCATCACAGACTGCTGTTCCGGCCACCAGGACGCCGCCCGCGCCGCAAAAGACGCCGACGTGGACACCCTCGTCCTGGTACACATCACCGAGCAACTCGAACAGCCCGGCATCCGTGAACGCCTCATCCACCAAGCCGCTGAAATCTTCTCCGGCAACATCATCTTCGCAGAAGATTTACTCGACATCCCCGTAGGCAAAATCGCACCCGAACAAATCCTGTAAGCACAGTGGAGTTCTTATGAAAGCCATCATCCTCGCCGCCGGAAAAGGCGAACGCTTCTATCCCTTCAACCACTTCCGGCCCAAACCCATGTTCCCCATCTGCAATCGTCCTTTGCTGGAGTGGACCGTACAACGCCTCGTGAATGCTGGCCTCACAGAAATCGGCATCGTCGTGGGCCACAACAAAGGCCGCATCAAAAATCACTTTGCAGACGGTACCCGCTTCGGTTGTACCATTTCCTACATCGAACAACCACAACAACTCGGAACCGCAGACGCCGCTTGCGCTGCCGCAACCTTCATCGGACAGGACGACTTCTTTGTCGTACACGGCGACGTCTTCTTCGGCCCAAACGCACTACCTGCCCTCCAGGCCGCCTTTGCGACCAACGGTGGAAACGGTGTTGCTGGAACCTGCCATACCGATCACATCGAACACCACACCCGCGTCAACACCGGCGAACAAAAACACATCACCGCCTACACCTGGAAACCCCGTGGCGGAAGCGGCTT
>JAQCGA010000707.1 GCA_027619145.1 bacterium
TGTTGCGGGCGTTGTAGTCTGTGGGGCCGAGGAGGGGTTTGGTAGCGGAGAGGTCGTGGAGGAGTTTGGAGAGGGTTTGGGAGGTGCGGGATGTGGGGGTTGTGGGAACGTTCAGGGAACGGAGAAGGTGGGGGAGGTGTTCCGGGAGGTGGGAAGTGGCTTCGGTCCAGGATTTTCGGAGGTCGTTGGAGGTGCAGCCGGGGAAAATGTGGGGGGTGAGGGTGTGGGAGTGGGTGAGAAAGGCGTTTTGGAGGGTGGCGAATCCGTCCACGACTGAGGTGGCGAGGGTGGTGCGGGTTTGGGGATCGGATTCCTGGCAGAAGTCGTCCAGGGTGGTGCTGCCGCAGTCTTCCAGGAAGATGAGGTTGTGGGCAGGGGCGATGCCGTAGACGCGAGGGACGGGTGCGTTGGAGAGGAGGGTGCAGGTGTATTGTTCGACTTCGAGGAGGTCGTGGGGTTTGCCACGGGTGAAGGGGGCGAAGGGCTGGTATTTGGCAATCAGGCAGGTGGCATCTTGAAGGATAACCCGGTACACGCCGGGGTGGCGGCCGCCCGAGCGGGTGATGGGCTGGATGTGTGTGATGGGTGGGCGGTCGGGGAAAACAGCAGGTATGGCTACTCGGATAGCGTCTTGCAGAGAGAGGGCCACGGGCTTAGCGGGATGCGGGTTTCTTGCGGCGGGCGATGAAGTCTGGAGCTTCCAGAAGGCAGGTACCCAGGATGCGCAGGGAGCGCCAGAAGGCGTTCAGGCCGGTTTGTTTGATCTGGGCGGTATCATCGCCTACGTTGGGAAAGCCCTGTGCATCTGAGGTGAGTTGTTCCCAGTTCCGGAAGAGACGGCCCCAGTTGCTTCCCAGGACGTCGTGCATTTTCTTTTTGGCCAGGAAGGGGTACCAGAAGCTGTCGTGGTAGATGACGCTGGCGAGATAGGCCCAGGGAGCCAGGATGGTTTTGAGGGACCATTCGATGGGTTTTTTGAGCGGGCCCCAGTAGATTTTGTGCTGCATGCGTGAGGCGAAGGTCATCTTTTTGTATGGGCCGGTAAAGTTCCAGTTCTCTTGAGCTGCTTCCAGGTCACCAGTGATTTCGATTTCTCGCGGGTCTCCGCAGCCCAGGCCCCGTTCATGGGCCAGGCGGATGTATTTGATGGAGAGCGGATCGAAGCCCATGAGTTTTGCTGCTATGGCGTCAATGGCAACCTGGTCTGCGCTGGCGAGGATGATGTTTTTGGTATGGGGTACCATGCACCGCGGACCGGGTCCGTCTCCGGCGAAGGTACCGTCCATGACGGCGAAGACACCGGGGTGGATTTTTTTCTGGATACTGAGGAGGTCCACCAGGGTTTCGTGGATGACGGGGTGCGTCCAGTGGCGGTGTTCGTTGAGGAGGCCGCCGAAAGCGTTTTTCATGGCCCCGGTGGTGGTGGTGAAGACGTGTGTTTTAACGGTGGGCAGGTGGATGATGTTTTCGCCGATGAAGCGTTTGGGAATGTGGAACCCCTTCGGATAGACTTCGTTGAGGCAAAGAAAATTGTCGGCAAGGTCTCCAACGGCGTCGCGAACGTGTACCCACTCTTCGCCTTCGTAGAGGTGGATGTTGCGCAGGCCGTGGGCCTGGACGACGTTGAGGTGTTTGTTCTCACGTTCGCCCATGTGGGCATCTATGACGACAGTGCGGTTGTGGCATCCGTGGATGAGGTCCGGGTTGTATCCATCTGTTTTCATGGCCCGAATGACGCCATCGAGCTGCCAGGGTGTGGTAGAACTTCCGGGGTAAAAGAAGTGCCAGGAGATGTTGATTTTGAGGGCGGTGTCGATGCTTTTGTCAAGTACGTCTTGATAGTTTGCCAGATTGAGCAACCGATGGTAGTCTGTGAGTACGGTTTGGGGTGTGGTTTTGAGGACTGCGACTTTACTTTGAGACATAGGACATCCTGTTATTTGAAATAGAGCAACGAGGTTACGGTGAGGAACCAGAGGGCGATGTTGATGAGCAATGAGGGATCGCCCAGAACTGTGGACGCGGGATTGCCTCCCTGGTTTCGGGTATAGACGAGGTAAAGATACCGCAAAAGTCCGTAAATGACAAAGGGGATGGTCAGGTTTAAATGGGGGGTGCCCAATTTTTGGGTGACTTCGGGAGACATGGTGTAGAGGGCGTAGGAAACGAGAGCACCTGCGGTAACAATGGAGATCATCTGGTCCAGGAACTGGGGAGTGTATTCGTCCAGAATGCGGCGGTGACCGGCAGCAGCAGAATCGAGGAGAATGAGTTCCTGGCGGCGTTTGACAAAGCCTAAGAAGAGGGCGAGGAGCATGGTGCAGAGGATGAGCCAGGAGGAGATTTCGACGCCGATGGCGAATGCGCCGCCGATGGCGCGTAACAGGAAGCCGGTGGCGATGAGCATGACATCCAGAATGACGATGTGCTTGAGGTGCAGAGAGTACGCCAGGTTCAGCAGGCCGTAGGCCAGGAGTACACCGCCAAATTCCAGGTTGAGCTGGAAGGCGGCCCATATTGCGAAGGTGGAAAGAAAGAGGGCGGCAATTCCAGCGGTACGCACCCCCAGGCGGCCGGAGGCGATGGGGCGGTTGCATTTTTCGGGGTGCAGGCGGTCGTTCTCAATATCGCGGATGTCGTTGAAGAGGTAGACTGCGCCGGAGATGAGGCAAAAGAGGGCAAATGCGA
>JAQCGA010000708.1 GCA_027619145.1 bacterium
GGGGCCTGAACGGGGAGGCGGAAGGTGCGGTTGGTGAGGATGAGGCGTGGACGCCAGGGGATCTGTACGGTGGACATTAGAGGCTCCTTGGTTGGGGTAAAAACAAAATGTCACGCAAAGGCGCAGCCGGAGGCAGGAGCCGGAGACCGCCTGCCGAAGGCAGCCCCGAAGGGGTCGGTGCAGGATGCTCCGAGCGCACGACGCAAAGGTAAAACGGTGGTGTTCCAGGTTGTTTTGGCAGGGGTAGGCCCCTGTGCCTGCCCGGCCTTCAGGTAAGAACAAAGTGTCACGCAAAGGCGCAAAGACGCAAAGGGGAGAAACCCTTCGGTCAGATCTTCGGTGTAGGGGCGGACCTGTGTGTCCGTCCGGGGTTGTTGGGGCGGATAACCATCCGCCCCGCTCTTGTTTCTGTTTTTGCGATACGGTACCCGGCTATGCCGTGTATGTGGGTTCAAATCGCACGGTGTCGCCAATTTCGTAGTCCACAATGCGCATCCAGGTTCCAATGTCCAGGTTGCCGAGTCGTTCGACGTGGTCCGGGTGGAGGTGAATGACGGTGCGGTCGTTGCCGGGGTTTGAGGCGGTTTGGATTTCGGCCCAGGGTTCGCCTGTTTCAGGTTCGAAACGCGTGCTATGCAGGTTCCCGGTGCGGGCCTGGGCGTGGAGTCGTATCAGGTTGGATGGATTTCCCTGCATGCCAATTTCGATACGATTTTTATCTCGGACGAGAATTTTTCCTCGGGCGAGAATGGAGACGACGTTGAGTGTGAGACGGTGCCTGTTGTTGTCCAGGGTTTCGACGGTTTCAACGAGGTAACTGTGGGCGCGTCCGTTTGGGTTGATGACAATGCGGTCGCCGGAAGAAATGCTGGTGAGTCCCTGTGCGTCGATGGTGCGGGCGGTTCGATCCAATGCGGTGATGGTTGCGGTCTGGATGGCGTTCGGGAAGGTATATGATTTCTTGCTGGTTTGAAATTCGGTGGTGCCTGTGGTTGCAATTTTTCCGTTTACGATGGCAGCCAGGGGTCCCTGGAGGCGTGCGCCGTTTTCGAATTGGGTGATGTTTTCCGGTTTCGTGCCAGGGGCCCAGTAGAGTTCAATTTGTTTGCCCTGCCGGGTGGTGAGCCGGACGCCGGTTGCGGTTTTTGAATCGGATGAGATGGTTTCGGCAGTTGCGAGTGTGGGCGCATCGATTCGGGGTTCAAAGACGAGGTCTATGCAGGTGGTGTCGTTCTGGGGTTTGCGGTGCCAGAGGACGGAGCGGAAGTTGTACGTGGAGGCGTCGGGGTTGCCCATCATTGCGGTGGCTCGGGCGGTGAGGAGTTCGGTGCTGGGGCTGACGTGGAGCTGGTGAAGGTCCAGGTGTACGGCGGATTCAAAGCGGGATTGCCATGCGCCGTTCCAGGAGGCTGGGGCCTGGCCAGATGCGACGTCGTCCATATATGCGAGGGCCTTATGGTCCGGGTGGGTGAGCTGTGAGGTGTCTCCACGTTTTGCACCGGGGTTGGCCACGGTTCCGTTGCGGGGTTGAAGTCCGGTGTTGTCCGAGTGGAATTCGCCTTCGAGGCCGCGGCAGGTGCGCCAGTGTTCAATGCCGCCGGTGATGCGGGAGAGGTCCACGAGGGCGACGCCTTCGCCGTCGGTTTCGACTAAGGCGAGCAGGCGGTGGTAGGTGACGCCAGGGCGAACCCAGCATTTTTGGGTTTCGTCCCAAATCCAGCGGTAGGCTTCGATGTCCAGGATTTGCAGGCCGTCTATAAAGAGGGTGCGCAGGAGTTTTCCCCGGCCAGCGATGTTTTCTATTGGGCCATCTGGGAGTGCACCCCATACGGTATTGTGGGTGGCCCAATGGTCTTCCCAGGCTGGGCGGCTGGCCCAGGATTGTGGGTAGCCCAGGTCGGTGAGGAAGGGGCGTTCGAAGGCGAAGAGTTGAACGTCCAGGAGATCGCGGTGCCGGTGGCCGTGTGTGTCTCCGTACGCGATTCCGGCGGCGGCACGTTCGGGAGTTTCCGAGGTGCGGAGGATGGCGACGCCCATGTTGTCGTGAATGGTGGGGCCATGGTTGCGATGCTGGCGATGTTCAACGGTATCGCGGATTTCCTGTACGACAGGGTCTCCGGTTAATTCGGCGGCCAGGTCCAGCACGCGATCTCCAAGAGGCGCTTGGAAGTAGTCTTGTTGGAGGCGAATGGAGTTTTCTTTTTGGTCATCGCGACCACCCAGTTGTGAGCTGGTTCCCGGTGCGGAACCGTCTCCGAACTGGAAGTAGGTTTTGCCGATCATGGTGATTTCGTACGGGTGGCGTACGATGTGCGGTGTTCTGGGGTCGGTGACCAGAGAAGGATACCGGGATTCTGGGTAGGCGCTGGGCTGTTGTTGGCGCAGGCCTCTCAGGTGTTGTTCGAGCCCGAAGAAGCCGTACGTGTGGATGCTGTTGTAGCCCCCGGTGGATTCGGGCGGGGTGCCGTCCGGAGAGAAGTCATTGGTGGTGAAGACGCGGAGGGTGTCTGGGCCTTCGTCGTAGAGCCAGTCCATGACGCTTTGGGCATCCGGCCGGTCCAGGCATCGCAGCAAGACCAGGGTGCCCTGGCTTTCGTTGGGGAGGTTGCTACCCGCGCCTCCGTCCAGGATGTTCTGGAGCAGGATGGCGAGCATTTCTTCGATGAGTTGCGCGGCGTCTTTGG
>JAQCGA010000709.1 GCA_027619145.1 bacterium
CAGGGCCACCTGGCAAATGGTGGGCTTGCGCTGCTGCGGGTGTTTGCAGGGCTGGCCATGGCGCTGCAACACGGTATCGGGAAGATTCCACCTTCGGACGGGTTTATTGCGGGGGTACAGAAGTTGGGGTTTCCCCTTGCAGAGGGATTTGCCTGGGCGGCTGGAACGTCTGAGTTCCTGGGGGGACTTCTGCTGGCACTGGGGCTGCTAACCCGTCCGGCTGCTGCGTGTGTTGCAGGTACGATGGCGGTGGCCGCTTTTGGGCGGCACGCTGCGGATCCATTTCAGAACAAGGAACTGGCGCTTCTGTACCTGGGTGTCGCGCTTCTGTTCGTGGCACTGGGTGCGGGGCGATATGGAGTGGATGCGTTTCTTCGGAGAGACGAACGCGTGTAAGTGAAGAAGCATCCGTATCGTAATCAAGGGGACCCGTGCAGGTTGCACGGGTCCTCTTGCTGTGAGTGCGTCTATGATCAAATATAACCGGTAGCGCCATCCGGGCGAACAGGGGCTGTGCGTTGCCAGTGTGTATATTCGCATTTGGAGACGGCTTTTTCGTCCACGTCTATGCCCAGGCCGGGGGTATCGCGCAGTTCCAGGTAGCCGTCTTTGGGGAGGTAGGGGTCCTGGATGTAGTCCATCCACTGTGTGCCTGCGGGGGTGATGTATTCGAGGATTTTGAAGTTGTGGGTGGCTGCGGCAAAGTGTACGTTTACGGCGGTTGCCACAGGACCCATCGGATTGTGCGGGGCTACGCTAACGTAGTGGGCCTCTGCAATGGTGGCAATTTTGCGCATTTCCAGGAGGCCGCCGCACACGCAGATGTCTGGCTGGATGATGTCTACGGCCTGGGCGGCGATGAGGTTGAGGAATTCGAAGCGGGCGTAGAGGCATTCGCCGGTTGCCAAGGGGACATGGAGTTGCTGGCGGAGCCGCTGCCAGGCCGGGATGTGTTCGGGGCGGAGGGGTTCTTCGTAAAAGAAGGGGTCGAAGGGTGCAAGTGCATTGGCGAGTTGGACCGCCTGGATGGGTTCGAAGATTTTGGCGTGGGGGTCAAAGGCAAATTCCCATTCGTCCGGACAGTTTGTACGCAGGCCTTCGAAGTAGTCTGCGGCGGTGGCGCAGATGCGGCCCCATCGGCTGGCATCTGGATCGAGGCGGTAGGGGCTGGTTTTGAAGGCGGTGAAGCCCCATTTTTCGTGGAGTTTGTGAGCGGCTTCGGCGGCTTCCTGGGGTGTTTTCCCACCAATGCCCTGGTAGACTCGTACGCGGTCTCTCACGTTTCCACCCAGGAGCATGTAGACGGGGAGTCCGGCGGCTTTCCCGCTGATGTCCCACAAGGCGTGTTCGATGCCGGAGATGGCGGCCAGGCCGGTCCCACCGGGAGGAAAGCGGAACTGCTGGTTGGTTTTCATCATGAGGTATTCGATTCGGCGGGGGTCTTCACCGATGAACCAGGTGGCAATGTAGTCCACGATGGGGGCTACCGAGAGGTCTGGACCAATGGAGTAGGCCTCGCCCCAGCCGTAGATGCCTTCGTCGGTTTCTACTTTGATGAGGCCGCGTGGGCGGTTGCCATAGGTGGCCAGGTAGGTTTTGATGGCGGTAATTTTCATGGGACAACGTCCTCCGGTGGAGAATCGAGTTAGATGAGTTCGTCTTCTCGGTATTCAAACAGGTTTCCGGGTTCGCATTGGAGTGCCCGGCAGAGTACGTCTATGGTATCCAGATCTATCCGGCGGGCTTTGTTGTTGTAGATGCCGGATACGGTATTGGACTGAAGGCCGGTGGCCCGGGCGATTTCGGAGATTTTGTACGGGCGCCCAGGGCCTTTTTCTGCCATGACAATGTGAAGCCTGAATCTGACCACGGCCACCTCCTGGTTGGAAAGGGGTTCTTTTCTTACATGATAAGAATAAATATCATGTATTTCAAGTATAAAATATTATATAAAACGTAACAAGATACGTTTTTCTGCTTTCGATTTAAGATTGAATTTCTTTCTGTGGGATAGGAACGTTCGGAAGGAGTTTGGGGTGGGTAAGAATACAGGCGTTATCGGGCTGGAAGCCGGCACATTCCAGAGGACGTCCACGGTTGTTGAAGTACATGGCAGAATCTTCTCGTTTTCTTACCGTGTATTTTCGGTTGACATCTACAGGCTTTCCTGCGTACACTACGTAAGCAAAAAATCGTTTATTCTTTACTATTGGGCATGTTTGCTTTCCCCTTTTTGTTCGGGAGAAAGGGGCGTCTGCAGTGTCTGCGGCGCGTGTGTTGATTGCGGATGACGACGAGGCGATTCACGATTTGATTCGACGGTTCCTGGTTGGGGAGCCGTGGAGTCTGGAAACAGTTGACAATGGGCAGGCGGCGCTGGACCGGCTGCTTGGAAACGAGTTCGACGTGGCCGTTCTGGACCTGTATATGCCCGGGCTGAATGGTCTGGAAGTTATTGAGGCGATGCAGGAAAAAGAAATAGATACAGACGTAGTACTGGTTACGGCGTATGGGACGCATGAGGGGACACTGGAGAAGGCGATTCGGGCAATTAAGCGGGGCGCCGTAGATTGTGTGGCAAAGCCTTTTGATATGGACGATCTGATTGGCACGATTCGGCGGCTTCTGGAGAGGCGGATGCCTTCCCCGCACGTGCTTGCGGCGCGTTCGGATGAATTTT
>JAQCGA010000710.1 GCA_027619145.1 bacterium
GTTTGCCGGGATGAAGGCGATTGTGGAAGAGGTAGAGTTGCCCACCATTTTGTACCAGCGCAGGCTGGATATTATGCCGGTAGAAGATGTGGTGGCATTGTGCAAGCTGGAAGGCGTGGTGGGGCTGAAATACGCGGTGGATGACCTGGGGGCATTTGAACGGATTCGAGACGGGGCAGGCGAACACGCGGCAATGGTGTGTGGGATGGCAGAAGATCCGTGCATTGAATATTTGGAGAGTGGTGCGGTGGGGTTCAGTTCCGGGATGGCGAATTTTGTGCCGCGCCACAGCCTGGAGATTTTGCAGGCTTTCCAGGCAGGAGAGGTGGAGAAAGCGCGTCGATTACGTGAGGCAATGGTACCTTTTGAAGATTTCAGGGGAGAACGTGGAGCACGGTACAGTGGTTCGGCCCTGCACGCTGCGATGGACCGGGCGGGGCTGGCAGGCGGGCCGGTGATTCCGTTTGGAGAGGATGTTGCGTCGGAAGATTTGCCCAGGGTACACGCGATGGTGGACGATTTGATGGTTCACGAAAAGGAACTGGCTGAAGAGAGAAATGCCGGGTAAATTGGAGGACGGAGATGAGAAGGTACCGATTTTTGTGGTTTGGACTGATCGTGGGTGTATTGGTGACCAGCCCGGAAGCGGGGTGGGCGTGCGGAGGGTTTTTCTGTACGACTTCCCCCATGAACCAGGTAAGCGAACAGATTCTGTTTGTGGCGGATCCGGCACAAGGCGTTGTGACAACACATGTTCAAATCCAGTATACGGGTGACGCACACGATTTTGCCTGGGTGTTGCCCGTGCCTTCCTTGCCGGAGTTGAAGATAAGCCACAATGAGATTTTTCGACAATTGGGATTTTCCACACAGCCGCGTTTTGTGTTGAATTGGGATGACGAGGCGCAATGTGCAGTGTTCTGGCCGTATGTGCGGGCTACCGCGGGAGGCGAAGCCGAAGACGGCGGCGGGGTGGAGGTGGTGTCTCAGGAGCGGGTGGGTCCGTACGAGGCGACGGTGATTACGGCAGATGACCCGGAGGCGATGGTGACCTGGCTTCGGGAGAATAAGTATCAGCTAGACGCGCTGGGTGTGGATTTGTTACGGCCCTATGTGGAAGGTGGGTTCTTTTTTGTCGCGTTGCGGCTGGCGCCGGATAAGGATCTGGGAGATTTGCAGCCGTTGGCAATGACGTATGCGGCAGATCGGCCGGGGATTCCGATTCAGTTGACGGCGGTGGCCACAGAGCCAGACCTGGGCGTTCTGGTGTGGGTGATGGGTCAGGACCGGGCCATTCCGAAAAATTATCTGCACGTGCAGATTAATGAAGCAAAGATTGACTGGTTCAATGGGGGAACAAATTATACGCAGGTGGTTGGCGAGGCGGCCAATGAGGCCGGTGGGCAGGCGTTCGCGACGGATTACGCCGGGTCCAGCAAGATTCTGGACGGGTTGTTTTATCCGGAAGGACAATGGGATCTGGATCGGCTGCGGTTGCTGAAAGACCCGGTTGATTTTCTGGACGAGATGTTGCGGCAGGGTTTTCCAAGAGATGCGCAGACGCAGGCGTTGATTCGCAGGCGTGTTCCCATGTCGCAGCGGGTGCTGGTGGAAGGGGTTCTGGCGGTTTTGTTCCGGGGAGATAGAGAGGCGTACGATGCCGCCGTGGCGGACGGGAGCCTGCAGCAGCGGGCCGAGCAATCGTTTTATAATAATATGGAGGCGTATCGAGAGTACCTGGTGGATATGAACTTTGACCCGGTGGGTTTTGCAGATGATCTGGAGACGGTCATTGTAGAGCCACTTCGGGCTGCCCAGGATCTGGTGAAAGAGTTTCCGTATTTGACGCGATTGTATACCACTTTGTCTGCTTCGGAGATGACGGTGGATCCGATGTTCGATTTTAACCCGGATTTGCCAGAGGTGCCCAGCGAGCGGACGGCGGATGCGCGGCTGGAATGTCCGGAGGGAGATGGAGTTGATCCGAAAGATGTGGTGCTGGTGGTAACGCTGAAGGATGGGCGGGAGATTCGCTCCAGGCCGTTTGCAGGCCAGGAGCCCGGGCCGGTTCTGTTTCGCTCTGCTGCAGCAGTGGTGGAGCGGATGGATGTGAGCGGGCAGCCGGAACAGGTGCGGGGGTTGCAGTCGTCTGGGCCAGACTTTGATGGGAATGGGAAGGTGGATTTTAACGATTTTATCGTGTTTGCACAGGGGTACGGTGGTGGGGATCCGGCGTTTGATTTGACGGGGGATGGCCGCGTTGATCTGAGTGATTTTCTGGCGTTTGCAAGAAGTTATGCAAATGCGTCGAGCTGAGGTGTTGAGGGGGCCATGTTTACACAGTTACTTCCTGTGCTGTATGTTCCGGATCTGGATGCAGAAGTGAAATTTTATCAGGTGCTGGGGTTTTCGATATCGCATCAAGATGGGGATTTTGTTGCGATGAAGTTTGGTACGTCGATTTTATTTGGGTTGCAGCGGCGAGAGGGTTTTCGAGTGGAAGGAATTCTGCCGCAGATGGTGTGGCAAATTGGAGTACGGTCGGCGTCTGAGGTATATGTACTGTGCGTGGAGAAAGGGCTTCCGGTTGTGTACGAACCCCGGATGGAAGCCTGGGGTTGCTGGACGGTGGCGGTGCGGTCGCCGGGTGGGTATGAGGTGGTGTTTGAAGAATAT
>JAQCGA010000711.1 GCA_027619145.1 bacterium
CAGCGGTACCCGGATCAGACTGCCCAGGTTCTCCGCCTTTGCCAGACGCAGCGCCTCTTCCCCGCTCCGGCTCAGAAGATTGTAGCCCACCTGAACCACAGAAATCTCGCCCAACCCCAGCAGCTTGCGGATCGCATCCACATCATTGGTGGAAATCCCGAACCAGCGGATCTTGCCCTGCTTCTTCAACTCCGCCAGCGTCTCCATCACAGCCCCCATCGTGGCTTCGTGGGGAACGGCGTGAAGCTGGTAAACATCGATATGGTCGGTCTGCAACCGCCGCAGACTACCCTCACACAGTTCCAGGATGTTCCGGCGCGCTTTCTCCTCATCCGGATCGTCGGTAATCGGACGGGCCTTGGTGGCCAGCACGAACCGGTCTCGCCGCCCCTTGAGCGCCTTCCCGAGCACCTCTTCGCTGTGCCCATCTCCGTACGTCGGTGCCGTATCCAGCAGGTTCACCCCGAGGTCTTCGGCCCGGTGAACCGTGGCGATGGATTCCTCGTCCGTCGTACCGGTCCAGCCCCTGCCGCCGGTCACTCCTCCCATCTGCCAGCATCCCACGCCCACAGCCGAGACCTTCAATCCTGTCTTTCCAAGAACTCGATACTCCATAATCTTCTCCTCCTTACGGATACCCACCGAATAGTACTCCTTGCCTGCAATGCCTCAACACCTGCATCATCATACACTAAAGTAAGCGAACATCAGAGCCGCTGGAAAGGCACCTGGTGGTGTCGGGCGACATTCAGCAGCCGCGTGTGGACGGAGGCCGGGAGGTTGCGAGGGCGATCTGGACTCATAGGAGAGACTCCAGATAGGGACGCATGACGTTGGCAACCCGGCAGATTCCCGCATAACGCCAGAGTTCATCCATTGTGCAGCGGCGCTTTTTCCAGGTATCCCGCAGCGCTTTCAGGGCCACGTCCAGCCCAATTTTGTTGCGGTATTTGAAGCAATCGGCCACGGTTTTGGCAGGGTTGTAAATTTGCGCGGAAACGCCCTCAACCGTGTGGGATTCTACTCCCTCGGCCAGGGCTTTGCCGGAAAAACGAACGATACGCACAGCGGGATGATCGATCCGGGGACGATGTTTCCAGGGAGAGATCGCAACCCAGACTCGAGTCGGGTCCTGAGTTGTAAGATCGTGGAAACGTAGTGCGGACAGCAAGCAAATCACTCCATCCGGGATGCGCGCGCACACCTCGGCCAGGGTGTGGTGCTCCGTCCACTGATCGGCAGGCAGGGTATAGAGACCCCGGCCAGGACGCAGAAGTTCCCCTCGATCATAGAGTACCTGAAGATAGACACGCGGGATGCTGCGTTTTTCTAGATCCCGCGGCCTCAGCACGCCCCTTTCCCGGGCCAGATTCAGAACCTGTTCTGTACGAGTCATATCCCTCACCGTCAAAATCACAGCACTGCAAAATATATGTAAATATATACATCTACACCAATATTGCAGTACCTGGGGAGATTTGTCAAGGAGAAACACGAATAAGAAAAACCGATTTGGAGACAGGCTACAGCCAGAATAAGCAAGAGATCACGCGAATCGCATCGGTTTGGGCACAGATTTGGCACACCTGTAGGGTCAGTGGCCGTCTCAAGCAGATGGCCGCCAGCAAGATATGCGATTTCCTACCCTAAATCAAAACGTACAAGAAACAGCTATTCAACCTCCCAGAGATTGCTACCATTTTCCGTCTGTGACTATTGCTGACTGAAGCTTCAGAGGTTTGACCTGTTTGGTGAGAATCTCAATCGATCCATCATCCAAAAAATAAAAAGGACCGGTTGCCCGGCCCTTCGGTCTATTTCCAGTCCTTCAGTAAATGTTTTTTCAGCGCAACCGGATTTCCCGTTGACTTCATACCGCCCTTCGATATATTTGAGTCACAGTGAACGGCGGGAGGGTATGGGGAGAATCTTTCCGCTGGCGCTGAGGCCGCCTGGAAGCAATTCCAGGCGGCCTGTTCGTTTCGGTCTATGCTGCCTTCGTCTCAGCCCCATACGCCTCTTCACCGACTCAGCCAGTTCCGTTTCATCTGCATCGGCCAGCACCTGCGCCATCACGGGTGCAAGTTCAGGAGACTGATCCAGCACCTGCCAGATAAACCGGGTGATCCCCCGCGCCCTCACCCAGGCCAGCGCCTGCCGACACCGACCCTCTTCTTGAATCTCCACCGGGGCAACCGCTTCCACGTGGAGCGGCTGCTCTTTGAAACGAGCCGCCAAAGAAGCATTTCTCCGCGCCACTTCAACAGCACTATCGATCCCTGCATAAAAAAGCATCATCGTCCCTCACCTCCTTCCCGAACAATCATCAATCGTCCATCCGCCACCTCGACACGCACCCGGCCTCGGCCATCCAGCGGCCACACAGACGCAACGACGGACAGACCCGAAGCACCGAACGAACCTTCTCCGCGGTGACCTGCCCTCGGGCATCCCGCACCTGCATCACAAACCGACGAGCACGCGCGGCATACCCCACCTTAATACTCCGAACCTCTTGCATCACAGCCTCCCTTCAAAAACGAACATCGACGCATACAAAAACAAACGCCCCTCCTCCGAAACAAAGCGGAGAAGGGGCGCAATCGGAAACGCCGACATCCAGGTTTTACGGTTCTTCCTCCCTATCTGAGAAGAAAATCACCAACCCAATAC
>JAQCGA010000712.1 GCA_027619145.1 bacterium
GGCCTTGCAGGGGGACAAGAAGAAGATGGGCGACGTGTTCGTTGAGTATGTCAGGGCAATCGAGATTCTGAGCGAAAAGATCGACCAGCTGCCAAGAGGGGAAGAGATATGAAAAAGAAGCATATTGTTTGGATCGTCATCGCGGCTGTCATCCTGATTCCGTTGATCCTGTTGAGCCAGTACGTTGGCTGGAAGAACCGCCTGGTGGAGGTGGACGAAAATGTCAGCACAGCGTGGGCCCAGGTGGAGAGCCAGTTGCAGCGTCGGCTGGACCTGATCCCCAATCTGGTGGCGACGGTGAAGGGGTATGCCGCCCACGAGGACAAGGTTCTGAACGATGTTACACGGGCACGCGCCAGTGTGGCCGGGGCCTCGTCAACTGCGGAGAAGATCGGCGCGAACAACGAGCTGACATCCGCTCTCTCCAGACTGCTGGTGGTGGTGGAGAGTTACCCGGACCTGAAGGCCAACCAGAACTTCCTCGCCTTGCAAGATGAACTGGCCGGCACGGAGAACCGCATCTCGGTTGCTCGCCAGCGGTACAACGAGGCTGCCCGGTTGTTCAATACCACGAGGCGGAAGTTCCCCTACAGTCTGGTCGCCGGAGAGTACAAAGAGGCGGCGTATTTCGAGGCGGCAGCAGGTGCCAAGGTCGCCCCGCAGGTTCAATTCTGACACCGGTTCCAACCCGCGCCAGAACCGCTGTCCGCGCACAGGTAGGGCGTCTGGGACGGATGGGACGCCATTGGACGACAGATCTCCACCGGGCTGTACCTCTACCGGTTGCAAGCTGGCGTAAATGTGGTTGCCAGCAAGATGATCTTCGCAAAATAAAGGGCGGTCGTTGAGAATAGATAAAAGCCCCCGGAGATATTGTCTCCGGGGCCTTCTTTTGGACTCTTCATATCATCAGGTAACCGTCTGAAACTTCTTCCAGTTCTCCCCTGCCTTCGCTGCCTGCTTCTCCAGTTCCCCTCGCCATCCCACAACTTTGCCCGACTTGATCTGTTGGATATCCCACGGCGTATACCGGTCCTCAAGTGAGTCTCCCAGCTTCCGGGTTATCGCCCACCGGTCGTAAGCTGTTTTCATCCACTCGTGCGGCAACGCCTCCCGAACGGCTGGATCCAATTGCCACGCCATCCGGGCATCTTCCACCTTCGGCTCCTCGCCGGACGGCCCCTTCCACTTCGACCAGCCTATTGAGAGCGTATTCCGCTCCCGTTCCGGGACCGTGTGCCCCGTATGAATCGTCGCGCCGTTCCGGATCAGCGCCTCGCCTGCCCGCACACGGATCGCTGTCTGACCGGGCAGCGGATCTTTACCATCCCAACTGGGCGTGTATGGAACGCCCGCTTCCTTGATCTTCTTGGGTAGCAACACGTCATGTTCGAACGGTGTTCGCCAGCGATTATGCGTCCCCGGGATCAACTCGTGACATTCATCGTCAACAAGCGCAAGGAACATACTCACACCGTTCCGATCCTCGATCGCTTTTTTATTGTCCGCTTGAATCTCCTGCCAGCGCTTCCGTTCCACCTCTTCGGTGTACTCTTCGGGGTGGGTCGCTCGATCGTCATTTTGAGAGGTCCTGCGTTCTCCTGTACCCCACCATCGAAGATCTCGATGCCAGCCCAGTGCATGTTCTTGCTTTCGCGGGTTACACCACAGGAGCGGATGTCCCATCACCAGATCTTCACGGTCCAGGCCGCCGCACCAGGAGGCGCAGAATCCAACGAATTCATCCGACCCGTGGAACTCGGGGAAGACGGGCTCTCCGAACGCCGGATGCATAATCCCCCGAATCGCCCACGGTTCATCGTCACCGTTCCGGTGAACGTATCCTTTCGACGTATCTATCCTGTCATATCCGACTTCAGGTGCGCATGCCTCCGTTAGCCGTCGGCCTGCTTCCCGAAGCTTCGGGATCCAGGGGCTGTTCACAAAGTCGTTGATGATCACATACCCGTGCGCCTCCAGGTGGGCCAGCCGCTCGGGGGTTGCTCCCGGCGCTGAATGCTCGGGGTTGAAGTCGGCGAAGGCAGGCGCGCGATAGGTTCCGGTCGATATTCCCGAATCAGTCATATTGGTCCTCCCGCTTTGTAAGTTGTGGATCTGAGATTTTGATTTTCTACTGTAAGATACTTCACTCCAGTTGCACTCACAACACCAATTGGCCGCGCCGTGGAGAATTCATTATTTCTGTTTGTTTTGAGGTGCGAAGATATTTGCTGGCAAGGGTAATTTTCATTAAAATTGGCCTTCGTTTATATCTTTTTGTTTTTAAAACATTTTAGATTTTTAGGAAGGTGCTTTTCTCGGTTGACCAGACACCTTTTTCAACAACCTGCTCCCCGGTGAGGGTTTGCCAGTGTTTGGCGTAGGTGTTGATCTGGCGGGTGGCGTGGGTGAGGAGGGTCTGGAGGTCTTTGTCTGTGGAGACGGCGTCGGATTTGTAGTCTACAATTTTCCAACCGTGGGGGAGGCGGTAGGCGAGGTCGATGGTGCCGCGAGTGACGCGGGATAAGCCTTCGTGTTCGTCGGAGGCGGAGAAAGGGACTTCGGTGTACACGGCTTCGGCGGTTTGGAGTTCGGACCAGAGGTCCGAGTTGCGGAAGGCGCGGAGGGCGTTTTCGGCAAGCGTGACGAGGGTGGGGTCCAGATCGGCGTTT
>JAQCGA010000713.1 GCA_027619145.1 bacterium
AAAGGCGCAAAGACGCAAAGGGAAACCGGTGGTGGGGGGGGGTGTTGTGTAGGGGCGGGCCCTATGTGGCCGCCCGGCCTTTCGAGACGCAAAGAGGGTCCCGGCGGTATTGCGATGCGTAGGGGCGAACCTTGTGTTCGCCCGGTCTTTGGATGTCGGAAAGAGAAATCGGATAGCCTGAAAAGGGGCGGACCTGTGTGTCCGCCCCTGATTTTGTAGGGCAACCCTCTGTGGTCGTCCGGTCTTTGATTTAATTCTGTCCGAATGGGTACCGTCACTCTTCTTTGAGGTGCGCGAAGAGTTCGGTGGAGAGGTAACGTTCGCCGCAACTGGGGAGAATGACGACGATGGTTTTGCCCTGGGAATTGGGACGACGGGCTACTTCGCTGGCGGCGTGTAAGGCGGCACCGGAAGAGATGCCTACGAGCAAGCCGGCTTCGGTAGCAGCCCTGCGGGCGAAAGCAAAGGCTTCGTCGTTGGTGACCTGGACGATTTCGTCGATGATGCCGGTGTTGAGGATGTCTGGAACAAAGCCTGCGCCAATGCCCTGAATTTTATGTGGGCCGGGGTCACCGCCGGAGAGAATGGGTGAGGCTTCGGGTTCTACGGCAACGGCTTTGAAGTCCGGTTTGCGGGCTTTGAGCGTTTCGGATATACCCGTGATAGTGACGCCGGGGCCGATGCCGGAGACCAGGATATCCACGGCACCGTCGGTGTCGTTCCAGATTTCTTCGGCGGTGGTGCGCCGGTGAACGTCCACGTTGGCGGGGTTTTTGAACTGTTGCGGCATCCAGGCATTTTTGTTTTCAGAGACGAGGCGTTCGGCTTCGGTTATGGCGCCTTTCATGCCTTTGGCGGCCGGGGTGAGCACGAGTTTGGCACCCAGGGCTTTGAGTAATTGGCGGCGTTCCAGGCTCATGCTTTCGGGCATGGTAAGGACCAGGCGGTAGCCGCGTGCGGCGCAGACGAAAGCCAGAGCGATGCCGGTGTTGCCCGAGGTGGGTTCGATCACCAGGGTGTCTTTTGTGAGGGTGCCGTCTTTTTCGGCGGCGCTGATCATGGCTTCGCCAATGCGGTCTTTCACGCTGGAGAGCGGGTTGAAAAATTCAAGTTTGGCCAGCACGTCCGCTTTTGTGTCGTCTATGAGATGGTTGACGCGCACGAGTGGGGTGTTGCCAATGGTCTGGGTAATGTCATTGTAGATCCGAGCCATGGGTCTCCTCTTTCGATGATATTATCTGTGAATGAAAACAGCCTGGACGCTGGAATCCTCGGTGTGGGTGCGTTTGGATTCTGGGAGGGGCTGTTGCGCGATGCCATCCGGACGGAGTACGATTTTGCAGGCTTTGCCGTTGGAGAGCAGTTCCACGGCTTCGTCGATCTGGTCGAAACCGATCTCGCGGGTGATGAGCGGCCGAAGATCTACCACGCCGCTTTCGAGCAGCCAGCGGGTTTTATACCAGGTGTCCCAGATGCGCCTGCCGTTGAGCGCAAAGACGTTGAGGTTTTTGAAGATCATGTTTTCGGCCACGTCAATTTCCACGTTTTGAGAAGGGATGCCGAAGAGGGTGACGCTGCCGCCGTTGCGTGCGGTCTGGAAGGCGTTGGTGATGGCGGCCGGAGCACCGCTCATTTCGAGGACGACATCTATTCCGTACCCTTCGTTGGCTTCTTTGATTTGTTCAACGACGTCTTTTGACGCGGAGAACATCTGCGTGGCACCCATTTTTTTGGCCAGATTCAGGCGGTATTCTACCGGGTCTACGGCATAGACTGCGGCGGCACCAGAGGCACGGGCAATGCCAATGCTGAAAAGGCCAATGGGGCCACACCCGAAGACGGCTACGGTCTGGCCGGCCAGGTCGTGGGAGAGCGTGGCGAAGACGGCGTTTCCGAAGGGTTCCTGGAGGCTGGCAATGTCGGGCGGGAGTTTGGTTCGATCGTTTTGCCAGATGACGGATTCGGGTACGGAGACGAATTCGGCAAAGGCACCGTCCCGGTCCACACCCAGGATTTGCGTTTGAGGGCACATGTGGGCCTGTCCGGTGCGGCATTGGAAACAGTGGCCACATGTGACGTGGCTTTCTGCAGAGACATAGTCTCCCACCTGGACCTGTTCTACCAGGTTTCCTGTGGAGACGACGGTGCCGCTGAACTCGTGGCCCAGGGTAAGGGGCGGATGGATGCGGTGCTGGCTCCAGTCATCCCATTTCCAGATGTGTAGATCTGTACCGCAGATGCTGGCGGCTTCTACCTGGACGAGTACGTCGTGCGGGCCGGGTTCGGGGATGGGCACTTCTTCAACGGTGAGGCCGGGGCCTGCGGTGAGTTTGCGAATGGCTTTCATCTTTTTGGACATTGCCTGCCTCCTGAAAATGGGTTGCGTAAGGTGTCGCGGAAAAGTTGAAATGGGGTCAATTAAAATTTTAACAGTGCAAATTGCAAATTGACCGTCTACCAAAACCGTGACAGGTGGAGAGGCGGGGCCCAATAAAAAAAACCCGGGCTAAAAAGGCCGGGTTGATCAAGGGCTTTTTAGCGATTTATTTAAAGTGGCTGCAATATGCCTCAAATGACCACTACGTAGCAATGTATTGATAAATGTACTCGAAGGGGCGGGGTTTGTCAACTGCGATTGAGGTTTCTTTTTGGGTATTGACTCTTT
>JAQCGA010000714.1 GCA_027619145.1 bacterium
GCCGGCCAGGTTCGCGCGCTTATTGAGAATTCGCCGGATGAGTGGCGGACGTTTTTTTTGACGGCCGGCCTGACCGGGATGCGCCTGGGTGAACTGCTGGCGATGCGCTGGAAGAATGTGGACTGGAAGGCGGGATGTTACAACGTGCGGGAACGGCTGTATGAAAGGCTGTTCGACACGCCCAAGTCCGAATCCTCCCTGCGGGCGGTGGACCTGGCGGCGTCGGCGTTGGCGGCGCTGAAGGCGCACCGGGCCGAACAGAACCGGGTGAAGCTCATGCTGGGCCCGGACTACGAGGACGCGGACCTGGTGTTCTGCCAGCCGGGCGGAAAACCAATTACGAACCCGCGTTCCATCCGGAAAGTGCTCCAGAAGGTTCTTGTGGCAGCCGGCTGCCCGTCGATCCGGATCCACGACCTGAGACATTCTTACGCTTCCGCACTGATCGTCCAAGGGGCGCACCCGCGATATATCCAGAAGCAACTCGGACATGCCAGCATCAGCATTACGATGGACGTGTACGGCCACCTTTTCCCGGAAATGGGCCAGGAAATGGCCCAGAAGATCGAAACGCACTTTTTCGGGGCTGTTTGACGGGTTTTGGGTTATGCGTTAGAAGCCAGTTAGAAATAGACCGTTTTCGACGCCTTATGGAAAACCTTCTATTTTCATATCCTCTTGTAATTCTGCAACATGTTTCCTTCGCCCTTCCGAAAGAGGCCGCAAAGTCACGCTTTCCGGCCTCTCTTTCATACAGCTCTTCCCTCACCTCAGTCCTCCGGCTGCACCTGTCCATACGGTGCCGGTTCGGACCCGGAAAAAGCGGCTCGAAAAATTCGGCCCAACCCCAGCCTCAAATCATCCAGCAGCGTATAAAACAGCGGCACCACCAGCAACGTGAGAAACGTAGACACCAGTAATCCACCCATCATCGTCCGTCCCAGAGGCGCGTAGGGCATTCCCACCAGATTGGTATTGCCCACCGCCATAGGCAGCAACCCAAACACTGCGGTGAACGTAGTCATCAGAATAGGGCGGAATCGATTGTGGCCCGCCTCCAGGATCGCATCCGTCCGGCTTAGCCCTTCCTGGCGCATTCGGTTCACCATATCTACAAGCACAATCGCATTGTTCACCACCACCCCAATCAGAACAATCACACCGATATTGGCCATCATGTCCATGGGCGTACCGGTCAGGTACAACGTCCAGTACACACCCAGGAATGCAAACGGAATGGAAAGCAACACCGAAAACGGTAGAATCACGGACTCGAACAGTACCCCCATCAGCAGAAACACACACGTAATAGCCATCACCACAGCAAACATGGTCTCGTCATTGGACTCCTGGAACTTGTCAAACCGCTCTCCTTTGTTCCAGGAATACCCACGGGGCATATCAAACCCGGTCATGGCCCGGTCCACCTCCAGATATAACTCCTTCAAATCGTCCTTGGTCGTAAACGCCCTCACAGACAGCCGTGTCTTTCCGTCTTCCCGACGAATGGTGCCCATACCCTGAGCCACCTTTATCGTAGCCAGTTCGGCCAGTGGAATCTCCTCCCCGGCAGAAGAACGGAACGTGAACCCCTTCAACTGATGCAGGGTTTGCCGGTCCACTTCTTCCAGATATAACCGGGCATCTACTTCCCGTTGCCCAGCCTGGTACCGGGGCAAACTTACGCCTTGCAACGAAAAAGCCAGCGTACGTGCCACCACCTGAGGAGAAATCCCATAACGCCGCGCCCGATCCCGATCCATCTGCACCTGCACTTCATCGTTCGAACGCTCCAGGTCCGTATCCACACTAACCACCGAAGGAATGGACTGCAACCGACGCTCCACTTCCTCCACCATGCCCGCCAGCACCTCTGTATCTTCGCCATACAGATATACGGAAACCGAAGGATCTCCACCTCCACTTCCCCAGGTATTCACGCCAATGCGCACGCCCACAAACTTCGGCATATTCTCCTTCAAATCCTGAATCACGTCCGTGCGGCTCATCTGTAGATCCACCGGATACCCCAACTTTACTCGCAGATCTTTGTACGCCACGTACCACCATTCCTGGTTCGCATCCGAATTCAGAAAGATTTGAGCGCTTCCCCGGTTGGAGCGGAACCACATTCGTATGGTTCGGATGCCGTACACCTCTCGGTTGGAATTCAAAAAATCTTCAATTTCTTTCATTAAATCATAGGTTTCCACCACCGAAAAGTGGTTCGGGGGATACACATTGATATCCACATCATTAATGTTGCCTCCACCCGAATCCGATCGTTTCAGCTTTCCTGAAGGAATGACAATCGTAGCCAACAACACCAGGGAAATCAGAATTGCATCCCGCCGGTGCTTCAGAACCCAGGCCAGCATAAATCCGTATTTTCTGCGTGCCCACCCAATAGATCTCGGATCCGATTTAATTTCCGTACCGCCAAAACGCACCGCCGCAAGTGGAATGAACAACAGAGCCACAAACAGAGAACCCACCAGCATCACAATGACCGGCACGCCCATCCGGGAAAGATAAAACGTCATGGCCACATTGCCCGTCATCAGCATCAACGGCACAAATACCACCACAGTCGTCAACGTGGCCATCGTAATCGCCATCGCCACTTCACTGGCACCCAGAATGGATGCCAGCCGGGGCTTCT
>JAQCGA010000020.1 GCA_027619145.1 bacterium
GTCGGGCTACGCCCGACAGGGTGAGGGGCCTTTCGCCGTTAGTCTTTTCATCTGAATAAGGAGCCCAGCAATGAGACCCTCATGGATGACATATGGTGTGTTGAAAGATCTGTCGCGACCGGACTTACTGGCCGTGCTCAAGGACCACGGGTTTGACGGCGTGGAGTTCCGGACAGATGCGAAGCAGGGGCACGGTGTTGAGGCATCCCTGAATGCCGCGGAACGCAAGCAGGTTGTGGCGGATTGCAAGGCCGCAGGGATTGTGATTATGAGTGTGGCTACAGGCAACCGATATCACGATACGGACCCGGCCGATGTGCGGCGGCATATTGATGAGACGAAGGTGCGGATGGATCTGGCGGCAGATCTGGGAGCGCCGCGCGTTCGGGTGTTTGGGAACAACTTCCCGAAAGAGGTGGCGCGGGAGAAAACGATCTCTCAGGTGGCGGAGGCGTTGAAAGAGTTGTGCGCATATGGTGAATCAAAGAAGGTGAAGCCCTGTCTGGAATTGCATGGGGAATTCGACTGGCAATCGTGTAAAGCCGTTGCGGAGCAGGTGGCACACAAAAATTTTGGATTGATCTGGAATTCGGTACCGCAAGATGTAGTAGATGGGTCTGTAAAAAAAGCGCTGGATACCGTTTGGCCCTGGCTGGATCACGTGCATATGCATGACCTGGCGGGGAAAGACTACCCGTATCGAGAACTGTTCAAGCTGTTACATGAAAAAGGATATACCGGATATATGTCCGCAGAGGCCGAACGCAGCCCGGACAAAGGGGTTGGGGATCTGTGGATGTTTGTGGCCTACTATTCGGATTTGTTTCGGGCATACCGGGATCTGGCGAAGGTCTAACGAGAAACGAAAAAAGGAAAAAAGCCCGGTAGATCTGTTGATCCGCCGGGCTTTTCCATGGTTCCAACGTTTTTGGCCCTGCTACTCAATGATCTTTACAGTCATCACCGTAATCAGTGCGGCTTTTCCACCTTCCAGAAGCCAGCCACCTGCAACCACGGTATCCTGGTCTGTCATTGTAAATTTGGCTTTGATGAGGCGTGTGTCGGTTTTACGGAGAGCATCCGATACGGTCGTGGGTTTGGGGTCCACGCGGTTCTGTTCTGGTGCCAGGTTATAGCCGGGGTCCAGGTCTCGCAGGGTGAATTCTTCCAGTTTTATGGTATGGCTGTCCAGGACCCGGGGTTTGATGGTTGCTTTGTAGCGGCCGGCCAGGTAGCTGTCCCCTTTTTCTCCAGAGTCCATATGGACGTAGGTTCTGTCCATGATCTGGTAGGATGGAAAATCGAAGTAGGGTTCTATTTCTGTTTGAAGCGAAGGGGAGGCCGGTTCGCCGTAGCCAGGCTGAGGTGTTTGCGTTGCTAAAATGAGCCAGAGATGTAGCACTGCACGCGGAGGGCGAACATCCATTTTCTGGTGCATCTCTACAGCTTGCGCCCGGCTTTCGTCATCCGGAAAACTCAAGAAGAGGGTATTCTCGTAGAATTCCATTTTGCTAACCGGAATGTCGAGCGAACGGAGCAGATGTTGAAAATCACCTCGGGTGAGATACTTGAGTTCGAAGGGTTCGAATTCAGGTGGAAGAATGTGCTTCCATTCGGGAGCAGACGAGGGCTCCGAGTGGGCCAGACCGGGTATCATCAGGACCAGCATCAGACAGGCGTATTTGAGCATTTGAATGGGCGAGGAGGACAAGGTCGGGTGCTCCTTGAGAAATGGAACCGACAGCGGTTACAGGGTGCGGAACGCTCAGGTATCAGAGGTGTCGAATTTCCATGTTTTGAGCGCGGTTTTTCCAAAAATCCAGGCCCGCTCGTCCTGGCTGAGGCTGGAGAAATATTCCAGAGGAAACCGGAGTGCGTTGTTATATCCTTCCCGCGAGCTGGCCGGAGGATAATCGCTGCCCCACATCATTCGTTTGGGGCCAAAGGCTTCCAGGGCCATGTCGGCCAGAGGTGGAATCTGTTTGAATGGGTGCGGGAGTTCGCAAAATTCGCCAAACCCGGAGAGTTTGATGGTCAGGTTGGGGTGTTTTGCCAGGTTGAGTACGTTTTTGAATTCGGTATAAGGCGGTTGGGCATTTTTGCCTACACCGGCTAGGTGTTCAATCACAATAGAGAGATCCGGGAAGGTGGTGATGACTTCCTGGAATTCGTCGCTGAGCAGGGCCCTGGGGGAGCATGGTGCGCTTACAACCAGCCCCAGTTCGGCGGCTGTTCGCCAGTGGGCCAGAGGATCGGCACAGGCTGCTCGGTCCTGCGCGGGCAGCCGGATACCGCCGATGCCGTGTTCGACCCAATGCTTGATCTGTGTGCCGTCGTCATCCGGTTCTACGATCATGGTGGCGGCAAAACGCCCCGGGTGTGCTGCCATGCAGTCCACGATATACTGGTTGTCGGGGTTTCCCATGTACTGAATGAAAACGGCTTTGTGTACGCCGGCTTCCGCCATGTGAAAGAGCAGTGATTCAACGGGTTCGTATTTGTGCAGGCCAATGTGGCAGTGGGTGTCAACAAGGGTCATGGAGAGATCCCGTACTGTGAAGTTTCAAAAGAGTGAGGTCTGGGGTGGAGGTTCGGGCACGGCCTGCTGGATGCATTCGGGCCGATCTTCTTTGGGATTGTTCACCAGGCGCGAAACCGGGTGGGCCTGCATGAATCCGTCTGGATACGGTTTGAGAAGTTCTGAGAGATCTTGTGGCTTTGCTTCGCCGGGCAGAAGCCAGGATTCATATTTGTCCGGAGGCAAAATAACAGGCATCCGGTTGTGGATGTCTGCCATGAGTACGTTGGGATGGGTTGTGATGATGGTGCAGGTGCGCACTTCGGTTTTGTCGGGCGATGTCCAGGTTTCCCAGAGTCCGGCAAAGGCGAAGGGCTTTTGGGGGGTGAGACGAATGTACATAGGTGTTTTTGCTTTTGCACCCAGGTCCTGCCGCCATTCGTAGAAGCCATCGGCCAGAACCAGGCAGCGTCGCTGCTGGTAGGCTTCCCGAAAAGATGGTTTTTCGGCAAGGGTTTCGCTCCGAGCATTGATAAGGCGATTGCCAATTTTTGGATCTTTTGACCAGCCTGGGATCAGGCCCCACTTGAAGAGCTGGACACGGTTCAGGCCGTCGTTGGGTACAACGGCCACATCCAGGCTGGGGGCAATATTATAGCGGGGCGGAAAGGCGTCTGGGAACGCGAAGCCAGGGAACGTTTCCTGGAGTTCAGAATGGTTGGCCGCAAGAGTGTACCGTCCGCACATGACTTACGATCCCGCGTAAAGGAATGGCTGAAGGATCAAGTACCTATAAGGCCTCAGACCTGAATCCGCGAAGAAAATTCTTCTACGCCCCGGATGCCCAGGTTAAGTTTGAATAACGCGCCCGCGCCTTCGCCTTCTTCGGATTTGTTGTCTCCACCAGCGGTTGTGATGTAGATGTCGGTATAATCTTCTCCACCAAAGGTGAGGCTGGATACTTTTTTTGCGGGGAATTGAAAGCGGCGTTCCTCTTTGCCATCTGGTGTATAACGCACCAGACAACTGCCATCCCATCGGGCGGACCAGATGTGGCCCAGGGCATCTACGGTCATACCGTCTGGCATCCCTTCGCCTTCGGGGGTTTGAACGAAGACTTGTTGATTGGTGAGCGCTCCGGTTTTGGCGTTGTAGTCGAACCGATAGATGTTGCGTGTGGGAGAGTCTGTGTAGTACATGTGTTTGTGATCTAAGGTGAACCCCATTCCGTTGGAGCAGCCGATCTTTTCGAGAACGACGGTGAGTGTGCCGTTTGTATCCAGCCTGTACAGCCGACCCAGGCGGCCGGGCGCAGGCATGGTTCCGCAGAAAACGCGGCCGGCCGGGTCTGCAATGACGTCGTTAAAACGGGTTTCACGTTCATCTGATATTTCTTCAACAACCGGGGTGAGCGTACCGTCTCGCCAGATCTGGATTGCGCCTCGTTCCATGAAGAGGAGGAGCGCTCCGTCCTCCTGGATTGTAAAACCTCCCACCTGCTCTCCAGAATAACATTCTTCGTGGTGGCCTGTAAGTGGATCGTAGCGGAAGATTCGCCCGGCAGGGATGTCGCACCAGTACACGCGTTTTTCCTGGGGGTGCCAGAGAGGGCCTTCACCGGTTTTGCAGTGGTAGTCTGCAACGAGTTCGGGCTGCATAGGCGGCTCCTTAATACTCCGTTTCACAAATTCAGCAGGGCATTTCTCAATCCTGGGGCAGCACGTCTTCGAGCGGTTGGTAATTGCCAAAGGTGGGTGCAGGTCCATTCACCGGCGCGGCCCAGTGGACGGCGTTAGAGATTACTTTGAGCACGTCTGGGTTATGGTAAATGGGGTAGGTTTCGTGTCCGGGACGAAAATAAAAGATTTTTCCCCGGCCCCGGTAGAAGCAACAGCCGCTGCGAAAAATTTCCCCTCCGGGGAACCAGCTTACCAGGACCAGGGTATCCGGTTCCGGAATGTCGAAGCGTTCGCCATACATTTCTGCCTGGGGAATCTCAATGTATTCCCCCAGGCCTTCGGCAATAGGGTGACCCGGTTCAAGCACCCAGAGGCGCTCTTTCTCGCCAATTTCACGCCATTTGAGGTTACAGGTGGTGCCCATCATGCGTTTGAAGATTTTGGAGAAGTGTGCGGAGTGCAGGCAGATGAGCCCCATGCCGTCCAACACGCGGGCCTGGATGCGGTCCACGAGTTCGTTGGTCACTTCATTGTGGGCACCGTGGCCCCACCAGGTCAGGACATCTGTGTTGTTCAGGACTTCGTCGGGCAGGCCCTGCTCCGGTTCGTCCAGGGTAGCGGTGCGCACTTCGAGGGTGTCATGTTTGTTTAAGTGGCCTGCAATGGCAGCATGCATGCCTTCGGGGTAGATTTCTGCAATATTGGGGTGTTTCTTTTCGTGACGGTATTCGTTCCAGGCGGTTACGCGGATTTTGCCCATGGCCCACTTCCTTTCCCACTCATTCGCGTTGTTTTACCAGAGGTTGGAAATACGAAATGATTACCCGACATGCTAATTCTCGCTGGAACGAAAGTCAAGGAGTTTATGGGCCTGTGGGGCGCGTGAGGCTCAGGGAGGAACGGGATGGATTTAAGCTTGCTCTCTCCGCACTGTGCGGGTATATTGGCGGACGATTTCATACGTGTATGTTCACTGCGGAGTAACCAATGGCAGAAGAACCGGGAGAGCATTCAGAAGAGCAGGATCCGAACTACCTGGGAAAAGGAATGGCCGCAGGGTCCGGTCTGGGGGCTGTTGTGGCGGCCGTTCTGGCGTCAGACGGCGGAGACATGGGTCACTGGGTGGTCACGGGAATTTGTGTGGGAGCAAGCCTTGGGCTGGCTGCGGGGGCGGTGCTGGAGCGGCTTCGGAAACGATCTGGAAAATGAAAGCATACGTTAGAGTAAGTAGCATTTCTCAATCTGCAATTCAGAACAGGAGGGATGGTCATGGCAGGTGACGTGGGGTTTGCCGTGGTGGGGTTGGGTATGGGGAAACACCATTGCCGGTCAATTGCCGAGGCGAAGGACGCCCGTCTGGTGGCTGTGTGTGATATGGACGCCGCACGTATGGAGCCGATGGTAGAAAAATACGGGTGCAAGTCGTACAAAAGTCTTGATGATCTGCTGAAAGACGATGAGGTTCAGGTGATCAATATTGCAACGCCATCTGGTACCCATGCTGAACTGGGGATTCGGGTGGCAGACGCTGGAAAACACATTATTGTGGAGAAACCAGCAGATATTCATCCGGACCGGATTGCAGCACTGGCCGAGGCGGGTGCGCGCAACAAGGTGAAGATTGGGTGCATTTTTCAGTCCAGGCTGGAACCGCTGAATGCGCGGATTTACGAGACCATTCAGGCTGGTAAATTGGGAAGACTGATTGGGTTACACGGGCATTTACCCTGGTACCGGGCACAAAGTTATTACGACGGTCCCCACGGAAAATGGAAGGGGACCTGGGCGATGGACGGAGGCGGGTCGCTGATGAATCAGGGGGTTCATACGATGGACCTGATTCAGTGGTTTGGCGGCGGCGTAAAGTCTGTGATGGGCATGTTTGGGGTATTTAATCACGAGATTGAAGCGGAAGATCAGACGGTGGCGCTACTCCGGTTTCAGAATGGAGCGCTGGGGACCATTTATACCACAACGTGCTGTTACCCGGGGTTTGACCAGCGAATTACTATTTATGGGACGAACGGTTCTATTCTGAAGACGGCAACAGAATTGTTGTCCTGGAAGCAATTGGGCGAAGGGGGCGAGGAGGCGGAAAAAGAGATGATGCGGCTGTTTGGGCCCAAAGATGAGAGCCTGGGCATTTCTTCCGACCCGATGGCGTTGGGTGCAGATGGGCATACCCTGATTGTGCAGGACCTGGTAGAAGCGATTCGTGAGGACCGGGATCCGATGATTGGATTGGGAAGTGCACGCAAGGCCGTGGAGATTATTACGGCGATTTTTGAATCCGGACGGACGGGGAAAGAGGTGCAGGTAGGGTAGGGTTGAAATTTTGAAATCGGTCAGGTTGTGATTCGGGCCACCTGACTTGTAACAGAATAAGTGCATTGACCGGCCGCCAGGTGCTCCCGAGAAGGTGGAGGGGGTGAGCGCCAGGCTGATCGGTATCGAACTGAGAAGGTGAAATCAAGGCGGGAGCATGGAATCTGTGCTCCCGCCTTCTTGTTATGTATTCTGACCGTAAATAGGGATGTGTGCCGCTTCAGCAATGCGCCGTACATTGGCAACCGCAGCGGGAATCTGTTCTGGTCCCAGGTGCTCGATGAGTACATATCCGTCGGGCTGGTGTTCGTGGAAACGCCGGAGCATGTGGGCGATGTCCAGCTCGCCTTCGCCGGGTACCGTTTCGTTCAAGTGGAGTACGAGCTGATCGCCAACGACAATATCTTTGACGTGGCAAACAGGCGCAAGAGGGCCCATTTGTTCGAAGATGTGATCCAGTCTTCCCTGGCAGGTATAGACCTGCTGCAGGGTTTCGAAATGGTTGACAGAGTCCAGGACAAGGCGGAAGCTCGGAGAATTCACCGATTCCACAAGTTCGCGGCACCGTTCCGGGGTGTTGAGGATGGAAATGACGTGGGTTTCCATTACGGCGGTCACCCCGTGTGATTCTAAATGGGGCACAATTTTCTTGAGCGTGTCGACCAGGCGGTCAAAGGCTTCCGGTGTGTGATTGTCCCGGTGCGGTGTCCAGGAACCTGCCGGGTTCAGGCTGCCGGGGCGGAGCAGAAAGGTTTGTGCGTGGAGCCAGTTTGCCAGTTGGGCTCCTCTGGTAATTTTCTGGATTGCCCGAGTTCGCGATTCGGGGTCCGGGTGGAAGAGGCAATCTGGATAGGTCACAGAGAATTGCGCCAGATCGATATTGTATTGGGCAAAGAGGGTCCGGCAGGTTTCTGCCTGGGGCTGGTCGATTTCGTCCAGCAGGTTCCCGGGAAAGTGAAAACCGGCCCCGGTGCATCCCAGGGTTTGAATTTCTCGGAAATGTGCGGGGGTAAATGTGCGGAAATCTGCGGGTAACGTGCCGGTTACACCCAGGCGCATAAAAGGCCTCCACAAGGCTTATGAGGTGGGATGTTGATATCTTTTTCTTGCTTTCCACAGGGAGAAACGCTATCGTTCTTAGGTTGTATCTGAAAAGTCGCTTTGTACGTTCCCTATTGGAGTTTTCAGACAGAACCTCGTTTGGAACAAAAAAGGCATTCCGAAATTCGCTTTCAAGGAGGCAGCCGCATGGCGGAAACGGTAGATGAACTGACCGTGAATTATGAGGAAGATGGTAAGCAGTTGTGCAAAGAACTGGATAAGTTCGTATTGTCGAAAGGTGCCTGGGCCACCGTGATGTTTCTGTACCAGGATCTGAACCGCCAGACCGATGAGTTTGGCCCCAAGAAGGTGTCGATTCGGCGGTACCAGAAGCGAGATGGATCGTACATGTCGCGGAGTAAGTTCAATATTTCGAGTATGGACCAGGCTGAAAAAATCGTTCAGGCCTTGCAAAACTGGAGCAAAGAAGATTGAGTCAGGGCACCGGAGAACAAAAGCGGACGGGAGAGAAATTTCCCGTCCGCTTTTTTATGTACCCCGTTCTTCCGGGCAAATCAGTGCGACGGTGGGGAAATAGGCTTTGATTCGAGCTGGGTCGCGGGTCAGAAGAGGAAATTGGGCCACAGCCGCGTGTGCACCAATAAAGAAATCAGGAAGGGGAGACGTTCGGGCACCTTTTCGTTTTCGGTACTGGACAAAGGCTTTGCCGGCAAGAAAAAGAGCCTCCCTCGGCACGGGTGCCAATTTAAGGTCACAGCCCAACAGGGCAGTTTCGAATGGCTCGATCTGGTGAAATCCGATAGAAACTTCGGCATAAATGATTGGATTGATGTAGAGCGGGTTGTTTGCGCCGCATCGTTCCAGAGCGGTTTCGGACCAGGCTGCCCAGGATGGGTCGTTGCTGAACAGGTCCAGGATTACGCTTGAATCTACCAGTACACCGTTCACACATCCCCCCGGGTCAGTGTGAGGATTTCATCTGTGCTCATACGGACGGTGGCTGCGCCACGAAACCGACGGAACCGTGTGGAAGGTGTGGGTCTGTCTGTTTTCGTGATATATACGCGTTCGCCGTCTTCTATAAAATCGACTTCGCTGTGCGGTAAAATGTTCAGTTTTTCTCGAATCTTCTGGGGGATTGTGACCTGTCCCTTCGTCGTTACGCGCATAAAGTAACCTCCTGAATGTAAGAGTATTACTTTAAATAGTATTACCTTTTGGTCCCGATGTCAAGCGTTCTGCTTTGAGGGGGGCGGTTGACAGCTCACATTGAAATTCCCAGCAGGCCGCGCGTCACCTGGAAATCTGTGTTGCCCTGCTGGGAGGCTTTGGGTATGAGGGTTCTGGAGGCGGTAGCCAGTACGGCTTTCAGGAGTGCGGTTTCTCCGCCTGGGCCGTCTGGAAGGACCAGATCAAGATCCGATCCAAACGCGGCTGCAACTCTGGCCTCTGCGGTCATTTGGAGCATGGGGAGCATGGGGTGGCCCTGCATGGGATGTTCGCCGGTATACGCCAGGAAAAATTCGACACCGGTGCCGCCCAGGCCTGTGAGTATTTCCACCCAGTGGCCGGTCTGGGTTTCCATCACGTGGAAACCGGGCCGGCGTGCGGGTTGGCCGTAGGCGAGGGTGGGGGTTGCCGGGGCTTCCACGAAGGTCTGGGTACGGAAGATATCGTTTTCGAGGAGGCTGTCCGAGTCTGGAATAACGAGGGTGGCTCCGTGGCCAGCCAGTCTTCGGGCGAGGCTGGAAAGGGTTCTGGCTGCATGTGGATTGACCGGGCCTGTGCTGAGGAGGCCGATTCGAAGCGCATTCAGCCCAGCAGGTTCCAGTGCTGGCGGGGTGTCTTCGGACAGGCGGGAGGCGAACCAGGCTTCAATTTTATCCAGGGAGTTTTCTATGCCGCCATCGAGTTGTACGCTGCCCCAACCGAATTGATCTGGGCTCAGGCCCAGGGCGTGGAGTTCGTGTTTCATATAGTCGTTGTGGGTCTTTTCACAGCCGTGTTCCAGGAGAAAGCCGTGCTGAACCAGCGGATGGGTGAGATATCCGAGCAGGGTGCGTGCGTAGAGCTGTTCGGATATGCTCCCGGAGGCCATGCCGCAACCTTCGGTGTGAACGAGAGCGACGAATCTGGAAAGGCCTTTGTCCTTCCCCAGCCCTTTTTCAGTGAGATGGTGCGCAGCCATCTGCGCAATTTGTCCGGAGCACAGGCTGGTCGGGAGGATAAGGCCGATGCGGTCTGTGGACGGTCCGGCCTGCGTGTGCAGGGCCTGGAAGGTGGGAGAGACGCTGGATTCCATGGGTAAAATCGGAACAGGCGTTCCATCTGGGATATCCCACTTGCTGAGGTGCTCCAGGTTCTGGGTGCCGGTCTGTTGCCAATCTCGCCAGATGGAGACCTGCGCATGGCCCGCTCGTTCGCCTTTGGTCAGAGCACCCGATGCCGTTTCTACGGTGAGATCGGTCATCTGCTGGCCCAGCTCGTCCATGGAAATCCCGTCCAGGTAGTCGCCGGCATTGACGTCCATTTCGTTGGACAACAGTTCGTAGCGTTTGCTGGTGGTAATGACTTTGAGGGTGGGGACAAAAGGAAAATTGGTGATCGAGCCGTTGCCGGTTACGAAGAAGATCATGTTGCATCCGGAAGCCACCTGTCCTGCGATGCTTTCCAGGTCGTTTCCGGGGCTGTCCATAAAATAATATCCTGGCTCGGTCATGGGTTCGCTGTAGGCGATGGCGTTGTCCAGGCGCACGTCCGGGTGGCGGTTCATGGCAGCACCAATAGATTTGAGCACAATATTGTATAGACCACGATACTTGTTTCCGCCGGACGGGTTGCCTTCGGCAGAGGTTCCGTGCCAGGCGGCCAGTTCTTTGTAGGATTCTACAAAGTGGAGGAAGCGCCGAGCTGTGTCCAGGTCTTTGGCGTTTTGAAGAATATAGGATTCGGCCCCAATCAGTTCGTCCGTTTCGGCCAGGTTGGCTGTGCCCCCGTGCCGGATGGTTTCTCGGGCAACCCAAGAAACCAGGGGGTTGCCCGAGATGCCGGAGAAGGCGTCGGAGCCGCCACACTGTAGAGCAATTTTGAGATGGGACAGAGGTTCATCGGTTCGGATGTCCTGATTGACCTGATCCATCCAGGTATTGACGATGGTTTCACCCTGGGTCAGGTTTTCTTCAAATCCGCCTTGCAGGGTGAGAAATTCGTGGCGGACATCCGAAAGAGGATATCCGGATTGTTCCATAAAGTCGCGTAGCAGGGCGTTGGTGACGGGTTCGGTGCCATAGTCCACGACCAGTACGGCGCCTACGTTTGGATGGACAATAAATCCGGCGAGGGTGCGCAGCAGGAGATCCAGGTTGTTGGGCCGGGTCTGCCCACCGCCTTCGGTGTGTGCAACTGCCACAATACCATCTATATTGGGATATGGTTCTACCAGGCCTTTGAGACGTTCTTCCAGACGGCGGGCGTAGCTGCCCGTTCTGGAAGTCGTGCCCAAAATGACAATGGTGTTGCGCGTACCTACGCCCCGTGAAGAGGCGCGACAGTAGCCCTTAAACGTTCCCTGGTTCGGTACGGGAGCCACCTGGGTGCCTGGTCGAAAGGTGTTCTCGTCGAGCGTGTAAGGTTGGATGCTATCTCGAAAATTGGGGATCTTGGGCAGAGCGAAGGGCAGGTTGCGCAGATTCAGGGCTTCGAGCATACCTGTGTTGCATACATAGGTTCCGGGAGCAATATGGGTTGTGGCAATGCCAAAAGGGAGATGCCAGGAAAGCAGAGGTTGCCCTGCTGGAATGGGTTTCACAGCGAACCGGTGGCCTTCCAGGATGGTGTGGTCCAGCACAAACTGGTTGTTGTTGTGCTGGATGACCGTGCCCGGGTCCAGGTTGCGGGTGGCAATGGCTACGTTGTCTTCAGGTAGAGGAAGGCGTCCTATTTCGCTCAGTGGCAATGGGTTTGGCATGTTTTGTTGCTCCTGGTTTTTGGGATAGTACGAAACCCTTTTCTGGTGGTATTTTTCGGAGAATTCCAACCTTCGCAAGGTATGCAAAAACGAATGGATGTCAAGCGTATTGCGTTTGGAAGAAAAAAAAAGGCTCGAAACCATTTTTTTTTTAATCCACCCTTGACACAGGCTGGTTTTGTGGTTTATATTGCTAACAGATGTTTTACTAATAAAACATCTGGTGTACTACTTAAGTCAAGCGGTTCGGAAGGAGGGCCAATGACAACGTCTGATGTCTGGAAAGCGTTTGAGGAAAATGAGATTACGCACAGTGTGGCCCACCACCTGGCAGCGATCAATGAATTGACCGAAAAGCATGGGTATGCCCGGGTTTCGGATGTGGCACGGTCGCTGGATATTACAAGGGGAAGCGCATCGCTTACCCTGAAGGCCTTAAAAGAAAAGGATTTTGTTCTGGAGGATCAGAACAAGTTTCTGCGGCTTTCTGAAACCGGACAGCGCATTGTGGACACGGTGTTGACCAAGCGTGCGGTGGTGCGGAAGTTCCTGAAAGATGTGTTGCAGGTTGGAGAGCATCAGGCCGAGGTGGATGCCTGCAAGGTGGAACATTTGCTGAGCGAGGAAACAGGGGAAAAGTTGCTGCATTTCGTTCAGTTTTTGCTTGCAGGTACGCCGGAAGCTATGCAGTTCATCAAAGCATTCTGGGCGGAAAAGAATATCTGTCACGATCTGGCTTCTTGTCCAATTTGTGAAGACACGTGCTTGTTGCATGTGCACGACGCAAAATAGCTATTTCAGCCGTTGAAAGGGGATTTTTGAGATGGCGGCAAGACTGGTGAACCTGGCGGGGATGTTTTTCTTTCGATTTATGCGTTCTGGTGGGCACGGTGAGCAGGTTCTGGGCGGGGTTTCACTACAGAGCCTGGCTGATTGGAAAGAAGGAGATCAAGGGGTTGTGCTGGATGTGTTGGGGAATACCCGGTTGTCTTCGCGGGTGAGGGAATTGGGTGTGGCATCCGGCGCGCGCGTACGGGTGTTGCGTGCAGGTTGTCCAACCGTGATTCAGGTTGAAGAAGGGCGGTTTTGTCTGCGCAGGGCAGATGCTGCTTTGATTCTTGCCCGGCGAGCGGTTTAAGCAGGTACAGTGTCAGGTGAATTCAGTATTTATTGTAACAACTGAGGAGTTCTGCGGTATGGACGCAACCGTGCCTGAGAGTACGGAACCATCTGTTCAGGATCTGAAAGCCGTTGCCCTGGTGGGAAATCCCAATACCGGTAAGACCACGCTTTTCAACGGTCTTACCGGTCTTTTTCAAAGGGTGGGAAATTACCCGGGTGTGACGGTGGAACGCAAGATGGGCCGGATGCGCTTGAGCAATGGTGCCAGCGTGGACCTGGTGGACCTGCCCGGTACGTATAGTCTGGCGGCTCACTCCCCGGACGAGATGATTGTTGCCGATGTGCTGTTGGGCCAGCAGGAAGGCGAAAAGCCCATTGGTGCCGTGGTCGCAATTGTGGACGCCAGCAATCTTCAACGCCATCTGTACCTGGTTTCGCAGGTGGTTGAACTGGGGTTGCCCACAGTGATTGCGCTGAATATGACAGATATTGCCGAGGCCCGTGGAATCCAGGTGGATGTGGAACGGCTTTCTGCGCAAATTGGGCTTCCGGTTGTGCCTGTGTGCGCCAGCCGAAAGCAAGGGTTGGACGCGTTACGGGAAGCGCTGGCACGCGCGGTGGATGCAGACGCGCCTGCCCAGGTCAGGTCGATTCCCCAGTTCCCGGAGCCGTTATCTGCTGCGGTACAGGATGTGGCGCGAAAAGTCCAGGCTCACAGCGGCCGGTCTGAAAAAGCCGCAGAGCTTGAGGCATTTCGTGCGGTGATAGACGAAGGTGGGTATGCTGAGCAGCGCTTGATCACCGAACTGGGGGAAAGTTTCGCTTCGTATTTACAGGAGGCGCGGTCTCGGTTCCCACAGGATGGTTCGCTGCGCACCGTAGAGTCCGATGCCCGGTATGCGTGGGTGCGGGAAGTTGTTCTGGGGTGTGTGACCCGACCAGATCAGTTGCAGACAACGCCTTCGGACCGCATAGACCGGGTGCTCACGCACAAGGTTTTTGGTACTCTCATTTTTGTGGCGATTATGGGGCTGGTATTTCAGGCCATTTATACCTGGTCTGGCCCGCTGATGGATTGGATTGATGGGGTGTTCGGTTGGCTGGGCAACTGGGCCGGGGCGGCTATGCCGGAAGGTGCATTGCGCAGTCTGGTGGTGGATGGCGTGATTGCCGGCGCAGGTGGCGTGGTTATTTTCTTGCCACAGATTGCCATTCTGTTCCTGTTTATTTCGATTCTGGAAGACTGCGGGTACATGGCCCGCGCCGCCTTTTTGATGGACAGCCTTCTAACGCGTTGTGGCTTGTCTGGAAAGTCGTTCATTCCCATGCTTTCCAGCTTTGCGTGTGCCGTGCCTGGCATTATGGCCACGCGCACGATTGAAGATCGCAGAGACCGGTTTACCACCATCCTGGTGGCTCCGCTGATGAGTTGCTCCGCCCGGCTTCCTGTGTACACAATTTTTATTGGGGCATTCATCCCGGAAACCAGGTTGCTGGGTGGGTGGGTCGGATTGCAGGGGTTTACGTTGCTGGGGATGTATGCGCTGGGCATTTTCGTCGCTATTCCCGTGGCCTGGGTGTTAAAGAAGACTTTGTTTCGGAGTGAGCCCGCGCCGTTTATTCTGGAGTTTCCCTCCTACAAACTGCCAGATTTTCGCACGGTGGGCTTACGGGTTTATTTGAGTTCCTGGGCATTCATAGAGCGGGCAGGAACCATTATTCTTGCGGCAACCGTTGTGATGTGGGCGTTGGCTTATTTCCCACGGCCCAGTGAAACAATTGCCCGGTACGATGCACAGGAGCAGGAGATTCGTGAAATGGTGAGTGGTGAGGTGCTGGAAGGCCAACTTGCCGAAATGGAGGCGCAAAAGGCTTCAGAGTTGATGGAGGCGAGTTTCCTGGCTCGTGCGGGCCACTGGATCGAGCCGGCGGTTCGCCCGTTGGGATGGGATTGGCGCATTGGGATGGCCACGATTGCATCTTTTCCAGCGCGCGAGGTGATTGTGGCTACTCTGGGCACTATTTTTAGTCTGGATGGCGATGCCGATGAATCGTCTGGAGGCCTGCGCGAGGCACTTCGGTCAGCAACCTGGCCAGATGGACGGCCATTGTTCAATGTTCCCGTTGCGTTATCGGTCATGGTGTTTTTTGCCTTGTGCGCCCAGTGCGTTTCTACGCTGGCGGTCATTCGACGAGAAATGGGAAGCTGGTGGTGGGCGTTGTTCACATTTTCTTATATGACGGGATTGGCATATCTGGGGGCTTTTGTGATCTATCAGGCAGGTATGGCACTCGGCTGGGGGGGCTGAACAATGGATTGGCAATCCTATATTGCAATGGCAATTGCGCTGTGCTGCGCAGTGTGGGTAATTCGCGAATTCGCCCGGCCATTTCTATCTTCCCGAGGTGGAGGATGCCACGGGTGTGTGAAGGTAGGAAACGGTCAGCCCGGTTCCGGGGCTCACCAGGCGCGCGTACGGCCATTGTCAGATCTTTGACAAAGCACTTTTCGAAGAACTGAGCGACTGGACCGGACACTTTGGATAGAGTCACGTTTTCATAGGTGCAGGGTTCTATTTCTCTTAAAAAAAGTGCTTGCGCATGATGTCAAAAATGCGTAATCTGTTTAATCGTTTTAGTCAGTGCAAGATGCAGGTCATCCAAAATTGGCAAGGCCAATGAAAGGATTGGCCAGTGGACCCAGAAATCAGGAGGAGGGTTTCGTGTTGCGTGCTCATGGGAAGGCTCACAGGGTTGGCATAACACAAGGCTTATGTTTTGGGATCTCGTTGCTGGCTCTGGTACTGTTGGCGCAGGTTGCCGATGCAGAAAAGAAAAAAATCGATAACGATACGCTGGACATCGTGAACCTGTTGAATAAGGACCGTGAATCCGCTTTTGTGAGCGGTGAGGGGATGCCGATTTCGGCCTACCAGGATCGGTGGACAGGGCTTGTGGCACGGCTGGATAGCCTGTATGTGGGCCACGAGGTGCGGTTGAATAAGTTTGGCTCGCACGTTCGGTTTCGCCAGGCTTTTACGGAGCTGATTTACCTGAATCTCCGCGTCCATACTAAGGTAGGACCGCTGTCGCCTGCACCGCAGGAAGTGGTTGCAAGGCACCCGTTCTTGCAGGAGCTGGTCATGGAAGGAAGCTGCTATACCGATGGAGGTCGGTACGAAAAGAAAATGTCCGATCTTCTGGCCGCGTATCCGGAGTTTCGTTTTGTGCTACGCGAGCATCTGGAAAAGTGGGATTCGGAAAGCCGGAAGGAATTTGAGAAGGCTTATCCGATGAAAGCGGCGAAAACGATGGAATAGGTAGCAAGACCATAGCAGGGTAGAAGCCACTCTGCACTCCCAAACCACGAGTATTTTAACGTGGTGGGGCGTGCAGAGTGGCTTTTTTTGTATGTAGAAGTACCCAAGCGGTGACCCATAAGACCATGTGCGCCAGAACGTGCTTGACATTGGTGTGTGAAAAATATAATTTAGCATAGACTAAAATATAGTTAATGATTTGAATATTTATTTTTTATCTTATGTGTAAAAGGGGGAGGAAGGGCATGTATCAATGCACTTTTTTTGATCTGAAGTGGCGTTTTATGAGATGTGCAGTTGTTTCTTTCGGTTTCTTGTTGAGCCTGGT
>JAQCGA010000715.1 GCA_027619145.1 bacterium
GTCCTGACAACGCTTTGGCTTCTACAAACTATCCCTTCTACGCAATCTCAAGTGAAAAGTGTCAAAAAAACTGACAAATATCAATTGTAAATTCAACTTCAGAGTGGCTATTTGTCTTCTTTGGTGTTTTCGGCGGGCGGGTTTGAAAGTAAGGCGCTCACGTTTCGGACATCTGTTGGGGTGCCCATCAGGCTGAGCGTGTGACCTGCTTCCAGGCGGTACGTGGCGGAAGGCAGGACGGGTTGTTCTCCATCTTTTTGTACGGAGAGCACCGTGACGCCCCGCTCTGAGCGGAGGTGGATTTCTTCAAGGGTTTTGCCTGCCAACTGGCTTTGTGGGTGTACGGTGGAGAGGCCAATTTCTACGTCCGGGAAGGTCTGGATAAGTCGTTGTAAGTGGGCCAGGTCGGGGTTGGTTTCTGTGAAGATGCGGTAGTTGTCCCGGCGGATGGCGGCCCGTTCTGTTTCCAGGGCGATCCGGGAATATCCCAGGGCTTCCAGCGTACGTGCCGACATTTCGAGGCTGACTTCAAATTCTTCTTCTACAACTGCATTGGCCCCCAGGCGTTGCAATCCGGCAACGTCTTCAGGCAACCGGGTGCGGGCAACTACGTGGGTGGTTGATGAAAGATTTTTGACTCCGGCAACGGTTTTGTGTGCTGCGTATGGGTCCGCATAGGTGACGACCACAGCCCGGGCATTTTCCAACCCGGCATGTTGCAACACTTCCGGGCTACTGGAGTCTCCATAGTAGGCTGGGAACCCGTTTTGTTTGAGGTTGCGTACGCGTGCAGCGTTCAGTTCGAGGATGACGCAGTCTATGTTGTGTTCCCGGAGGACCTGGGTGACGTGTTCGCCCACCGGGCCGTACCCGCAAACAATGACGTGGTTTTGATAATGTGCTGCGTCCAGGTCTTCATCTTTTCGTCCGTGAATCCAGCGTTCAGGAATGCCCAGTTTCAGGAGCCAGTCTGGTTGTTTGCGACCCAGGTTCATAAGCTGGGGCGTGAGGACCATGGTGAGTACGGTTCCGGCCAGGGTGAGCTGGTAGAGATAGTCACCAATCAGGCCCAGGTCTTTGCCAAGTTGTGCGAGTACGAAGGAGAATTCACCAATTTGGGAGAGAGAGGCCCCCACAAACAGGGCCACCCGGAGCGGGTACCGGAAGAGCAGGACCACCAGGGTGCAGACACCAAATTTCACCAGGAGGACCAGAAGGACGACCAGGGCGAGGATTTCGGGATGGGCTGCAACGAAGGCGGGATTGAGTAACATGCCTACAGAGATAAAAAAGACGCAGAGGAAGATGTCTTTGAACGGGAGCACGTCCGAGAGGATGCGCAGGCTGTATTCGGAATTGCTGACGACGATGCCGGCGATGAATGCGCCGAGGGCGAGAGAAAGTCCCACCTGGTTGCTGACCCAGGCTGTGCCCAGACTGAGGGCCAGGACCATGATCAAGAAGAGTTCTCTGCTGCCGGTACGTGTAATCTGGCGAAAGAGGAAAGGTAAGACGAAACGGCTGACGAGCAGGGCACCGGCCAGGAACAGCGCGGCTTTTCCGGCGGCCATTGCCAGGGGTGCGATCAGGCTGTTCTCTGGCGTAGCGAGGGCGGGAAGGACAATCATGATGGGTACGAGTGCCAGATCCTGGAAAAGTAAAATACCCAGACTGATGCGGCCGTGTAATGTGTCCAGTTCTCCGGATTCCTGGAGGAGTTTGAGGACGATAGCCGAACTGCTGAGTGCGAGAATACAGCCCAGGTAAATACCCCGATATACGGTCCATCCCAGGGCCAGTGCGGCGCCGGTGCTAATGAGCACGATCAGGCCTACTTCCAGGCTGCCTCCGCCAAGCGCAATGGTTTTGATGCGCTTGATTTTGTCTATAGAGAATTCGATGCCGAGTGTGAAGAGAAGGAGAACAACGCCAACTTCGGCGAAGAATTCGAGTTCGTGGTGGGAAACAAACCCCAGGCCGTGCGGGCCAATGATGAGGCCACCAAGGATATAACCCAGGATGGTAGGTTGGCGCAGTCTGGCAATTAATAGATTGCTGAGCAGGGCGACGGTGAAAATGAGGATAATGTCAACCAGAAGATCCGTTTGATGCACGGGCACCTCGTTCAACATTCGGCGCCTTGCATTTCGCCGCCGTAGATGGAGAGACGTTCGTCTTTGGGGATAGTACCACAACTTTGGGGCTTGTAGTGGAACTGGAGGGCGCGGCGACCTTTGTCCGAGTGGTTGGTGGGGCTGCCGTGGTGGGTGAGGCCGTGCCAGATGAGGCATCCGCCAGGCTGGAGGGGAACCATGACGTCTCGTGCAACGGGTACGTCGGTGTCGCAGATTTGCCAGTCTCGCCGCCGAAAGTGCAGCCTGGGGCCTTCTTTGTGCGATTCGGGGATGATGTGGAGACACCCGTTTTCGGGTGTGGCCTCGTCCAGGGCAAACCAGACGCCGGCTACGGTGGTATCTATGGGAATGTCGAAGTAGGCGCAGTCCTGGTGCCAGGGTTTTTCCCGGCCGATGCGCGGGGGTTTGATGAGGGCCATGTCCTGGAAGAGGACCGGGGGTTCACCCATTAAGCGGGTGAGCAAGGAGAGGATGCCGGGGTGTTCAGCGAGGGCCTTCAGCCGGGGATCGTATTCGATGA
>JAQCGA010000716.1 GCA_027619145.1 bacterium
GCCAGGCGTTCCAGGCCGTAGGTGATTTCACCCGTGGTTGGCGTGCAATCCAGGCCGCCCACTTGCTGGAAGTAGGTGAATTGGGTGACTTCCATGCCGTTCAGCCAGACTTCCCAGCCCAGGCCCCAGGCCCCCAGGGCAGGCGATTCCCAGTTGTCTTCTACAAAGCGGATGTCGTGTTGTTTACGATCCAGGCCCAGGGCTTCGAGGCTGTCCAGATAGAGCTCTTGCGGGTTGCCCGGATCGGGTTTGAGGATGACCTGGTACTGGGTATGCATCTGCATCCTGTTGGGGTTTTCGCCAAAGCGACCGTCGTCTGGGCGGAAGCTGGGTTCTACGTAGGCCACGTTCCAGGATTCGGGGCCGAGAACGCGCAGGACGGTGGCGGAGTTCATGGTGCCTGCGCCCACTTTTTCACTGAACGGTTGCCAGATGACGCAGCCCCGGTCCGCCCAGAAGCGTTCCAGGCGCAGGATGAGTTCTTGGAAGGTAATTACTTGGCTCACGAGAGATACCTCTTATGTAGAAAAATTCTAAATTTGGCCCAGTGGAAGGCCGTGGCGATGTTGCTCTGGGAGCCCGGAGGGCTTCGAGTTGGCTCTGGCTGGCCCTCTCCGAGGAGAGGGGAGGCGTAACAGGGTGATGCACCGGAGAACACTCGGCCCAGAATCCGAACGGGTCAGCTTGTAGAGGAGAGGCGCTTGATGGGAATTTCGGAGACGCGGGATCTGGTGTTTTTCTGGATCTGTTTGATCTGACGTTCCATATCCTGGACCTGGCGTTTGCTGTCGTGCACGGCTACAGAGAGATCAATTTGCTGGGTTTGTCCACCAGATAGCTGAACCACGCGTCCCTTTTCCCGTTCGAAGGATTTGGCGTTGGGATAGTTGGTGGCGGGTTCGAGGCCGGTGACGTAGCCGTCTTCGGAGGCTGCGGTATTTTTCCAGAGCGAGAAACACGGCATGTGTTTGAGCGAAAAGCGGAGAGAGGACCCCAGGCTGCTGTCTTTGTTTTTGAGTAAGACTGTAGTGTCCCGGCTGCCGCGCTTGCTGGCGAGTTCGTAGAAATAGACCTGTTCGATAAATCCTTGCTCCGGTTCGGAGAAGCGGTTGTACGTTTTGATGTTTTCCTGTGCTCGGGGGTCGCGGGGAGAGACGGTTTTGATTGGAGCAACCAGCGTGGCACCCTCTTCGAGCAAGGGCGGGCCGTAGTTGCAGTGATAGAGCAATTGGAATTCTGCAGGTTGCGCGTTGAGATTGGTGACGCGGTCTGCGATGTGCAATTCGCCTGAGCCGAGTTCGGTAGATATGGAGGTGGTGAGGCGTAATGCCGGGCCGAACATCATGGTTTCGTCCACAATGCCTACAACTGTGATGCGGTGGGGCGGTGCCAGATCGATGCGGACTTCCAGGTGGCGGGCCGGCAGGTTGGCAATATTACCATGGAGGGAAAGCATGACTTCCGAAGGATTGCCGTTGTTGTCCTGCACGATATCTGGGCCGGGCGCGCCGTTGCTGTTGAGGCCACAACGCACGATCCATTCGTTAAAGCCTTTGAGCCATCCCAGGCCGCCCCGGTCGTGTGGATCTACAAACGCGGGGTGTACCAGGTCTCGAACAGGAGATTCCCAGCCTAAGGGAATGCCCCGGTAGATGCCTTTCCAGATGCCCATGCCCCGTGTGGGGACAATAAAAAAAGAGAGGGCGCCGTTGTCTACTTCAATGAGGTCGATGCCGTCCTGGATGCCACCGCGCAGTGTTTTTTTACTGACGCTCCAGGTGTGCCCTGCACCCAGGGGCAGGGTTTCTTCGTCCACGCTCCAGGATTCGGTCCACAGGGCTTGTTCCACGTTTGTCAGCACGTACCGGTAGATGCCTTCCATTGCTCCGAACTCCTTGAAATGATTCGTCCTTGTATAGTTGATGCGGAACCTGCCGGAAATGAGAATATACCGTACGCCGCCGCTGGTGTCAACGAGCACGAGTCTGGACAGGACACCGACCCAGAATGTGGGAAGAAGGGAATTTTTAACCTCTTGTAAATCTGGGAATTTGATCCTGAAAAAGCGAAAATGTAAAATACCTAAAGATTTCAAAGATATGGTCGATATATACAGACAGGGAGGAAAGAAAAATCCGCCCTGAAAAGAGGTGAGTGTTATGAATACTGACATGCACACAGAAGCGCTACGGGCTCATTTTCGGGTTTTCCAGAGCACCGTTCGGAAGTCGGGTATGCATCCGGTAGAATCCACACCTGGCGTAAAGAGGGTAGATGAGTACGTGCGTGCGTCCGTGCTTCGCCCGGCCAGAATTGGTGGAGACCGGGTTGAGATCTCCCTGTCTGCACGTATGACAGTAGAGGCTGCAAACGGAATTGCACAGGATTCTATGGTGGAGCAGATCAACAAGGCGATCCAGGAAGCCGGGATCGATTTGAGCGTGGAAGGGGCCCGCGATGCGGGCCTGGATCTGTCTCCGGAGGCAACGGCAAAACGCATCTCAGAGTTTGCCCTTGGGTACCGAAATGCGTTTGACGAAATCCATGTTGGGGAATCCGCTGAGACGCGGATCACCGGGTTTTTGTCTATGATCCGGGGCGCGATTCAAGAAGGATTCCAGCACGCACGCCAGTTTTTGGAGGGG
>JAQCGA010000717.1 GCA_027619145.1 bacterium
TAGGAAGTTCTACATCTGCCTTCAATTTTAAATCGGGTTCAAAGCCAAGATTTGCGAAAAAGTTCCTTAACGTACGCGTTTGGGTTAGCTTGCCTCCAGCCTGAAACGCAAGTCCCAAAAACCAGTTGGCAGTGGGCCTGTACACTCCTCCGACAGCACCCAAAAGTCCCCTGTGCGTTCGGATATATTTATCTTCCGTATCCAGAAGCCTGGGTAAATTAGCCCCGTCCAGATCCGTTACGATCTCGCTGTCGTAGTCTTTTCTCCACACCTCGCTAATGGTGCCCATAAACACCATATCCATCCTGCCACCTAGATAGAGGCGTCCCATCTGCTGCCCCAAACTCAACGTCACGGCCTGAATCCCGCCTGTCCCGTCTATACGAAGCGTATGTGCCAGTGGACCAGAGCCCCCCGGTTCAACCACAATAAAATCAACTTCTGTCAGAGGTTCCAACCCAATGCCCAGCACCGTCCCCCGTTTTAACGGTAGCGCCAGTTGAAAAGATCCAATATCTCCATCCGTAACAACGTGCTGGTTGCCCAGGTTGTCTTTGAGGGATCTGCGCTGGATAAAGTACAAACTGGTCACACCAGGTTGCGCGAAAGCCGCAATCAGTGCTGGGTTGCTGGAGCTAAAATTCTCTCCGTCTGCAAGTGCCCGTCCGGCTCCACCCATTGCTCGAGCGCGCACGTCCATGCGCCGGGTCGGATCCCCAACCCCATTAAATGAAAACACCGTATCCGCCCAGGCGGCAGACCCCATGAAAATAGATATCAAACAAAACTGAAAAACAAAAAAACCGATCTTTCTCATCATGGCGCGCTCCCCGAGTTTTCCAGTGGCGGCGGAATCGAATATGTGAGTTTCAGCCTTGGGGGATCCAGCAACAACCAGTTGATTACCGCATCGTTTCGCGGCCTCAAAGCAAGGCCCAGGTTAGGCACTGCGCCCGAAACCCAACCCTGGACCAGAGATTGGTTCAGCAAAAAGCTACCTGATGATTCCGCCGCTAGCCACGTATTAAACCGCGTAAACGTAGTGTCTCCTGCTGTAACCGCCACTTCCACGCGGTCAACTCCGAACGGAAATCCCACAAAAACGGATTTTTCCGGATTGGCCGTCAGTTGCAACTCCGCGCCAGCCACCGTTGCACCTTTGGGTATGCTATCTGGAAAAGCGAACCGGAACAAAGCACCATACCGAATCCCTGAAGACAACAGCAACTGGCCTGGCCCCGGGCCTCCATTGTACCCCCCGCCATAAAAGGTGTCTTCCCAAATCCGAATCGAGTCCGTGTAGGACGTACCTTTGACCGTGTAGTTCAAAGTCATTACAGGGTATTGCTCCGTGCCTGGCGTTGCACCATTACGCGTAATCATACCAGTGATGAACTCTTCACTACCCCCAGGTGCCAGCAAGAACTCTACGTCGGCCAATTGAGGGTTTGCAACCAGTGCCGCCTGCACATAGTCACCCGGCAGGTCCACGAGAATGGTTGTATCCAGAACGGTTGTTGTTGTGGCTCCCGCAATTGGAGAAAATGGAAACGCAACCTCTACAAAAGTAAGCGTATCTGCAAAAATGGTACTCTCGGTCCACACGGCATCAGGCCGGTGCACGGTAAGTTCTCCAACTCCACGCTTTAAGATAGACCGCTGCACCAGATGAACCTGTGCGGATGTAACGATCAGGTCTGTTACGCCCGCCCCTCCGCCTGCTCTGGCCAGGGAATCTGCTTTGACTTGAAAACGAAACAACGAGCGGAAGATTAACCCATTCATTCGCCCTACCATAGATTCTGCGGAAACCCCAAAAAACAGAGGCACGATACCCCCAAAACGAGACCGCTGGTCCGTGGCTGGCAAAAGCGGCAGTTCCACCACCCTACTAGACTCTCGGCCCACAAGGTTACCGCCCACCGGATTTGTATCCCGATTCCCGCAACCTGCCAGCAAGAGCGCAACCAAACAAAAAGCCATGCAGAAAACCCTGCAAAACTTCACCATAATCCTCCAGACCGACAGACTTGATTGAGAGAACTTCGGGGTTCCTTTCTTGAAACGCCCCACCCGTAAAAACGTTGCCAGTTCCTCAAGCTTTATCTTGTTCTCAGTCATTCATTCACCCGATCAATCACAATATCTCCACCCTGTTCACCCGCAGCCACAGGATTGTGAGCACAGGCACCTTCCATATCTCCAGGCTGTGCACCCACGCGCCCGTCCTGGTCGATCTTGGCCACCAGATACATTTCGGGAATATCTGTCAGCACGATCCCTTCACCAAACATTTGCCCCACATCGCCCTGGGTGAGTGTATATGTGTAAGGGAAACTCGGAACCCGAATCCGCTTGAACGCGTATGGAGGCCCACCATCTGGACGCTCCCGCGCAATAATATATAAATATGCACCGGATGGAATACGGTTCGCAAGTTCAGGTGCAATCGTCACCGTCCCACGTACCGTGCCTTTCTCAGATGAGGCAGCCGGCTTCTGCGTGTTTGTGGGTGGGTGATTCTGGGGAAGGGTCGTCACGGCTGGAGGCCGGGGTGGCGGATGCGATCCCTCTTCATAATGCTGGCCACACGCTTGCATCCAGAACAAACCCAAAGCCAGACAAACCAACCTCGCCGACCAT
>JAQCGA010000718.1 GCA_027619145.1 bacterium
GAGTTTTCTGCCCATGGATACCGGGCCTCACGTGTACACGCGCTGGGATCCGATTATGCGGAAGCAGGGGGCGCACCACCCGGCGATGAATCCATACAATTTCCCGGAGAATAAGAAACTGAATGTGAAGTATTCGAAAGATATGTGCAAGGATTCGCTGGATATTTTGGGCCGGAGTGTGCTGATTTCAATGCATCCGGACAATACGCAGAAACGGGTACGGGAGATTGGAGCGGCGATACGAGCATCTGCATGATCAAGGAGGTGCAGGATGAAAGCAGCGTGGGACTGGCACCTGCCAACAGAGACAGAGGCACAGCAGCGTGAGGTGGTGGAGTTTGCGGCGGAGTTGGGGTTTGATACGCTGATTATTCGGAATGTAACGGAGCCGATGGTGCGCCGGGGAAAGGAATTGGGCGTGCGCGTGGTTGCGATTCTGTACGCAGGTCCGTCGGAGGCGCTGGCAAAAGAACATCCGGAATGTCTTCAGCAAGTGCTGCCTGCTGAAGAGGCGTTTGTGTCTGCACTTTCCGAGGCACCGGGAAATTTCCAGCATGTGTCGCACCGATGGTTTCCGCTTGTACTGGACGGGAAGGTGCTGTGTTTTGAACACGAGGCGTCGCAGGAGGAGTTGCGGGAACGGATCCGGAAGGCGCTTGCGCTGGCAGATGGTGTGGCGTTTGATGGGTTCGGGTTTCGGAATCATTACGGGTGTTTCTGTGAGCGGTGTGTACAACGGCGTACGGAGTCTGCTGCGGCGCATCCAGACTTGCACGAGGCGGAGGTGATGGCGCGGGTTTCTGAGCGGAGCCTGGTGGATGCGTCCTGGATGTTGTACGATTATGCGAAGTCTGTGAAGCCGGATGCGGTGGTGACGAATCACGTGTGGCCACCGTTCCAGCCGGATTGGTATTATGGGTGTAAGCTGCGGCTGGATTATTGTACGCAGACGATTTCGTGGTTTTACCGGCCGCACTGGAGCCTGGAGCGGGTGAAATTTGAAGCGGAGGAGCATAAGCGGCTGGAAGATCCGAAGGTGAATACGTTTGTGCCCTTTATCGGTCTATATGCAGATCCGTACCTGGTGCGGACGCCGGAGCGGGTGCGGGCAGAATTTGATGTGGCGCAAGAGTACGGACACGTGGTGCTATGTAACCTGGAAGCGCCCAAGCAGTACGGAGAGATTGCAGCAGTGGTGAAGGAGGCCATGGGGAAGATGTAATGTTATCCTGGTCATGTAGGGGCGGACCTATGTGTCCGCCCTGTATTTGATTTTGTTGTTGCCTTTGTAGGGGCAGCCCCCCGAGCCTGCCCGGCTTTTGTTGGGGCGGATAATGATCCGCCCCATTTTTTATGGTTGTACGATGTGTGATTTCAAGGCGTCCTCATCGAATTCAATTCCCAATCCCGGACGGTCCGAGATCACGAGGCAAGAGTCTTCGATTTCGAGGGGGTATTTGAGGACGTCGTTGCGCCAGGGGATGCTTCTGGGGGCGAGGAATTCCTGGATGAGTGCGTTGGGGATAGCGGCCATAACGTGGGCGGCGGCCATGATGCCTACGGGACCTTTGGTGTTGTGGGGGGCAATGACGACCTGGTAGGCTTCGGCTAAGGCAGCGACCTTTTTCATTTCGGTGATGCCGCCAATATAGACGATGTCCGGTTGGGCAACGTCCAGGGCACCGGCGCGGAAGAAGTCGTTGAAGCGGTGTTTGCTGGTGAGACGTTCGGACCCGGCAATGGGCGTGGAACTGCCCTGGCGGATGCGGACATACCCTTCGGGATCTTCGGGGATGGTGGGTTCTTCGAAGAAGAGGAGGCGGTAGGGGTCCAGGACGCGTGCGATTTCCAGGCCGGTGGAGGCGTCGTAGTAAGCGTGGGGGTCGTCCATGAGAGGGATGTCATCGCCGATGGCTTTGCGAAGAGCGGCGTACTTTTTGTCGATGGTCTTGAGTTGTTCGCGAGTGATCTTGGGGCCTTTGGATTCCGCAATGGTGATGGCGGACTTGAGGGCGTTGAAGCCTTCGCCCAAAACGCGCTGGGCATTGTCGATGAGGGAGGGGATGTCTTTGCCGCCGAAGTGGGAGTAGACGGGCACTCTTGCAGTGCGAGGGCCACCCAGGAGAGCACAGACGGGAACGTTGAGGGCTTTGCCTTTGAGGTCCCAGAGGGCCTGGTCGATGCCGCTGATGGCGCTGGTGAACATGATGCCGCCGGTGCGGTACCCGGCATAAGCTCCGGCGTAGAGGTCCCGGTAGATGGATTCGGCGTCCATCGGGTCCCGGCCAATGAGCTGGGGGGTGAGGTCTTTGACCATGGCGGCCACGACGGTTTCTTTGCGGGAGTAGGTACCTTCGCCGATGCCGGTGAGGCCTTCGTCGGTGTGGATATATACGTGGGTCCATTTGCGTCCGCAATCGGATTGTACGAGCTGGACGGTGACGTCTGTGATTTTCATGGAGTCTCCTGTAGAAAAATTATCAAGTGTCAATTGTCAATTGGGGAGCGGTGGACCACGGGCAGGTATTCGTCTGTAAGGGTGCGTTTCCACCAGTGTCCGGTCTGAGCTTTTTCTTCTGATGTGGTAAATTTATATTCGTACAGGCGGGCGCGCAAATAGGTTGGCGGGTGGTCCG
>JAQCGA010000719.1 GCA_027619145.1 bacterium
TGGCCTGGAAGTGTGTTTCGTAGTCGAGCAAAGCGGGACGTACGTCGATGTCTGCGTGGAGGACTTCGGTGTCGTTGAGATAGACGACGAAGTGAATCCGGCCCGGACGTCCGCCAGTGTCCAGGCGGCCCCAGAGGGCACGACCTTCCCGGAGGAATGCGGGGGATTCTGCGGGACGGCCGTCAATTTCAAGGCGCAGCACTCCTTCCCCGTGGAGCAGACGCACGAGTAGGTTGCACCCGGTTTGTTCGTGCAGTACGGGGTCATTGTCCGGCGCGGCGCTCACGGGCGAGAGGACGAGGCGGACGGTGTGGTTCGCGGCAACGAAGCCGGTCTCGGTTTTAATGAATGGCGTTGGGCGCAGAGGTTCAGATGGAGAGGGGTTGTTCAGATAAAATCCTTTCGGAATACAGGGTGCGCTTCCGGGTCGTCTATCAGGCTGCCGTGGCGTATGGCAACGGCTTTCATTTCGGGGGTGAGGTGATCCACATTCACATAGCGGTAAATGGCAGAGCGCCGTCGGTTGGGCGTTCGGTTGGGGCCTGAGCCGTGGGGTAACTGGATGTCGAAGACGAGGACCCCACCGGCTTTCACTTCGGCGCGTACGGCGTTGCTGGTGTCGAATTCACCTTCGTTGAACCAGGCCTGCTTTGCATTTTTGCGCTCCAGGATGCCCTGTTTGTGCAGGCCAGGCACCACTTCGATGCAGCCATTTTCTTCTGTGGCGTCATCAATGGCCATCCAGAGGGTGACCACCGGCATGGGCTCGGTGTGGAAGTACGGTGCGTCCTGGTGCCAGGCGTGCGCGGAGCCGTGGAAGGCCGGTTTGAGCTGGCATTCATCACCAAAGAAGCGGATATTTTCGCCAATGAATCCGCGTGCGAGTTCCAGAATGCCGTCTTCGCAGGCCAGGTCCCGGAAGAAGGGATCATGGGGCACCACGCGCGCAACTTTTCGGATGCGGTCCAGAGGGTTGGCGGTCTGGGTGCCGGTGCGCTGGATTTCGGGTTCTACCTGCACGCTGATACCGGGATCGAGTTTTCCCAGTGCGGCCTGATTGAGCCGGTCTGCGATGCGTTCGAGTTGGTCTGGAGGGATCACGTTTGGAACAATCGTAAAGCCGTTGTCTTTGTATTGCTGGATTTGTTGTGACGTGGGTTTCAAAGCAATCTCCTGTAGATGAATGGAATGGGATGTTTCTGGAGAGTACATATAAAGGAAACTGCTCAGCGTCAAGCGATTTTGTCAGGGAGATGCTTGCCACGTTGGCGTGCGAAGGGTTTGTATTTTAAGCGCTGATTCGGTGGGTGTTGTTTGTTTTGCGCAGTGAATTGGACTTGCGGATGTGGGGAGATTGTTATTTCTTAGATGAGTTTTGGAGGATGGGAAATACAGGGTGTGCCGTGCTCTTGCAGGGGTTGGGAGCTCTGGGAGTTGTGGCTATTTCTTGGGAGATAAACAATGGACTGGCGTTCGCTGGATCGGTGGATGATGGGCGAGGCGTTAACGGGGTCTCAGGTTCGGAAACATGTGACGGAACTGTGCGATGTGATTGGGCCGCGGTGGTCTTCTTCCGATGCAGAACAGGCGGCAATGGCGTACATTCGGGAGCAGATGGGTACGGCAGGGTTGGATGCCGTGGCGCTGGAGGAGTACGAACTGGATACCTGGGCCTGGACAAGGGCGGAGGCGCGGGTAGTGGAGGATGGGCGGAAGATAGATATTTTGCCGTTCAATCGCTGTCCTGCGTTTCAGATAGAAGGCCGGATTGTGGATGTGGGGTATGGGACACCCCGAGAGATGGGTGCGGTGCAGGATCTGCTGCGCGGTTCGGTGGCGGTGATGTACCTGGCATTCGAGCCGTTTACCACACCGGTTCACCACGCACAGCGGTTGAAAGCGCTGGCCGAAGCGGGCGCTGTTGCGGCGTTTGTGATTGAAAAGAAAGACGGCCGGCGGGTGGAATATCACAGCGCAAGCGACTGGCGGGATGCTGGTTTGCAGGAGCATCTTTTACCTGCTGTGACAACGTCACGAGAGCACGGGGCGTTGCTGCGCAGGTTATCTGGGAAGGGCTGGACGCTGCGGGCAGAAGTGGAGAGTACGTTTCAGAAGGCACCGTCGGCCAATGTGGCGTGCGAGTTGACGGGGACACGGTGGCCAGAAGAGCATCTGGTGCTGGGCGGGCATCACGATACGGTATTTGGTGCACCGGGTGGAAACGACAATGCGTCGGGTACGATTGCGGTGATGGAGACAGCCCGGGTACTGGCACAGTTGCGTGCGGAGACGGGGTGTGGGCCGGGACGCACGATTCGGTTTGTGACGTACAGTGCGGAAGAGCAAAAGCTACAGGGGTCTTCGGTATATGTGGCGCGACATTATGGACCTGAAACGCCGCCCCGGTTGGCGATTAATCTGGACGAGTTGTCCGCAGGGCCCATTAAAGGTATTGTGCTGGGGTTTCCGCACTTGCGAGAGTTGGTGCAGGGGCAGTTGGATACGATGAACGACGGGCTGGCCTGCCATGTAATGGCGCAGATTGATCCGTCCTCGGATCATTTCCCGTTTTTGCGGCAGGGGATCGATGCGGCGTTTTTGTGGCGGTGGCGGTTTCA
>JAQCGA010000720.1 GCA_027619145.1 bacterium
AGATTGTGGAAGCGCGTAGAACTCCCCGCGGTTCACACGGCTGGGCACCAGATAATCTCGGGCACCTTCGGGGGTGCTCTTCATCAAGAATGGGGTTTCAATTTCCAGGAAACCATTGTCGCAGAGGTGTTTTCGGGTGGCCTGGGCGGTTTTATGACGAAGGATCACATTTTTTTGCATGTCTGGCCGGCGCAGGTCCAGGTAGCGGTACCGAAGGCGGATTTCCTCGCTGACATCCAGGTCTGGCTCAATGGCAAACGGCGGCGTGTCGGATTCGTTCAGGATTCGAAGATCCGTGGTTTCGATGTCAATTTCACCGGTCGGAAGCTTGGGGTTGGCCATGCCTTCCGGACGGGCTTCTACGCGACCTTTGATGGCCAGCACGAATTCACTGCGAATGGCCTCGGCTTTGGCGTGTATACCCGGGTTCACATCGGGCCGAAAGACGACCTGTGTGAGGCCGTCACGATCTCTCAGGTCTACGAAGATCACGCCACCGTGGTCGCGACGTTTGGCGACCCAGCCCATCAAGGTGACCTCCTGCCCGATCGCTGCCGCACGCAGGTCTCCGCAAGAATGGGTACGTTTCCAGTCGCCCAACGACTCCGCCATGGTACATTCTCCCGGTATATGTTTTGTAAAAAAAAGTCAGGCAGTCTGCCCAGGTGTCGCTTTCAAATGTGTTACGACTGCGTCCAGGTCCTGCATGTCCAGTTCCACCTGGCTGCGCGTGGTCAGGTTTTTCAGCACGACTACACCGCGTTCTATTTCGTCCGGACCGAGTACGGCAACGTATGCAATTCCTTTGCGGTCGGCGTGTTTGAATTGCCGGTCCAGGCGTCTGCCGGGTTCCAGGGCCAATTCAACTGCCAGGCCTCTGTTGCGAATTTCTCGCGCAAATGCGATAGATTGTGCGAGGAGTTCTTCCGAGAAGACGGTCACGTAGAGGTCCGGGGCGGTGCCAGGGAGGACCGGGGCCAGGTTCACCTCTTTTAAGAGTTCGGCCAAGGCCATATCTCCCACGGCGAATCCCACGCCGGGGACCTGTTTTTTGCCCCCGACCTGCAAGGTGAGGTTGTCGTATCGTCCGCCGCCGAAAATGGCTCTGCGCAGGCTGGTTTTGGCCCAGGCTTCGAAAACTGTACTGGTATAGTAGTCGAAGCCTCGAACGATTTTTGGATCCACCTGGACGTAATCGCCAGCGCCGCTTTGTTCTACCAGACTGACGATTTGTTGTAGCCAGGGCGAGAATGACGGATCGGGGTCTTCCAGGCGGCCCAGGAGCAGGTCGATCTGGGCCGCGCTCAGGCCCAGATCGCAGAGTTGGGCCCGGAACCGATCCGCATCCACTTTATCGATGCGGTCGATGACAGAAAATAAAGGGCGGACCTGGTCTTGAGTGAGGCCGAGTTGACCCACCAGGTGTTGTTCGAGGCCCTGGCGGTCATTGATTCTTACGGTGGCATGCTCTGGGGTAAGCCCCAATGATTTCAGAAGGTTGCAAGCAATTGTAATGAGTTCGGCATCTGCTGTGGCCTGCTCGCTGCCCAGAAGGTCGATGTTCCACTGATAAAAGGCGCGGCCTCGGCCCCGTTGTGGGCGTTCGTACCGAAAGAAGCAGCCATAGGATTGCCAGCGAACAGGGAAAGCCAGTTCTCCCTCTTTCTGCGCAATCATGCGGGCGAGCGTGGGCGTGAGTTCCGGCCGTAGGACAAGCTGTTTGCCGTCCCGGTCTGCAACGGTGAAGGTTTGCTGGGTGACGATTTCTTCGCTGCTTTTCCCAAGGTAGAGGTCCATTGGTTCCAGGATCGGTCCTTCATATTCCTGGTACCCGAAGCCTTTTGCAAGGGAAATACAGGTGTTTGAGAGCCATTTCTGGTACGCCCAGTCTTCTGGATAAAAATCGCGTGTGCCTTTAACCCGCTGAATTGTACTGGATGCCATGAAATACCCGGTATATTCAAAAATTGCAGATTCTGTATTTTGAAAACGGCCGCATGCCGTGGTCCGGTCAGTGGTGGACGGAGCCATAAAGTGGTAAGCCGCTGTTTTTGAGTTAGATCCGCAAAATTACACAGAAGTGGCCGTTTTGTCAAGGTTTATCCAATTTGAAAGGCCGCTTCCAGGTGCTGAATGTCGGGGGGGCGCTGGCCCAGATGGATGGCGATGACGTCGAAGCGGGGAGCCAGATCCGGGGTGGGGTTGCGCTGGAGGTAGGCGCGGGCCACGGTGGCGATCTGGCGTTGTTTTTCCAGGGTGACCCGGGTTTCTGGAGGGCCGAAGCCCACTGTGGTGGAAGTTTTGACTTCTACAAAAGCGAGGGTGCCTGCCCGACTGGCAATGAGATCAATTTCGCCGCCAGCCGCCCGAAAGTTGCGGGCAAGAATTTGATAACCACCGCGTACGAGTGCGTCTGCAGCAAGTCGTTCTCCTTGCTGACCTGTGTTCTCGAAACCGCTCTGCCGTCGTCTGTAGCAGGTCCGGAGTTCTTCCACTTCGTCTCGTGGCAGGGCTTCGGCTGCGGCTGCGATACTGCGGCCCATGGCTTCCAATTCAGACATGTCCTGGGCGCTGTCTATGCCATCGGCGAAGACCTGGAAGTCT
>JAQCGA010000721.1 GCA_027619145.1 bacterium
ACGCGAAACAGGCAGCGAGGCAGACGTGAGGGTGGCGGTGATGGCGGCCAAGCGTGCGTCCCAGCAGGCCAACCGGGCACGGTTGATTGGTGGGCAAGATCATCTGGCATGGGAGGTGCAGGTGATCTGTATTGGAAGCGTGGTTCTGGTGGCGATTCCCGGAGAGCCGTTCAGCGAGATTGGGGCGGAAGTGAAAGATCGTTCGCCGTTTGCGCAGACATTCTTTTCTGGGTATAGCAATGGGTCGGCCTGGTATATCCCTACAGCACAGGCGTTTGATGAAGGAGGATATGAGATTGGAGTGGCGTTGCACAGGCCGGAAGCAGCGGGGGTTCTGGCAGAAGAAGTGGTGGGTTTTTTGAAAGCGTTACAGTGAGGGGTCTATCTGGATGAGAGTTTTAACAGACTCTTTTGCTTCGGCTACGGTCTGAAATCCTTCGGCCGCCTGTTCAAGTGGGAACCGGTGGGTGACCAGCTTTTCTGCGGTGACCGCACCCAGGCGTACAATATTCAGGGCTTCCCGCGTGTCCGGAGGGCCGCAAGAATAACTGGTGGTGAGGGTGATATCGCGCGAGTAGAGACCGTAGGGGTCTATGGAGAGGCGAGTGCCGGGTTCGGTGGGTGTGAAGAGGAGAACGGTTCCGCCAACGCCTACGGTTGCCAGGCCAGATTCCATGGCGGGTACGGTGCCGGGGCCCACCACGACAAGGTCGGCCAGGCTTCCTTCGGTGGCTTCGGAGATGCAGTCGATCAGGTTTTCGGAGGCGACGTTGACCGCCAGATCTGCACCCAGGTCCAGGGCTTTTTGCAGGCGGTAGGGGACCATGTCTGCGACCATGACTTGAGCGGCACCGTAGTGACGGGCGACGAGGGCGAGAATCTGGCCCATAATGCCCATGCCAATGATGAGGACGCGATCCCCGTGGCGCAGGTGTGCGCGGCGGCGGAAGGCCTGTACGACGCAGGCGATGGGTTCGATGAATGCGCCGTCTTCGAAGGAAAGGTCGTTGGGGAGTTTGAGGGTATCGGTGCGGAGGTTCAGCGCGGGTACGCGTACATATTCGGCCAGGCCACCGGGGTCCAGAGCAGAGGCTTTCCAGGTTGGACACATAGAAAAATTCCCCCGCTGGCAGAACCGACAGACCATGCAAGGGGCGTGGTGGTGAATGAAGACGCGATCTCCGGGAACAAATCCTTCGACATTGGGGCCAACTTCGACAATGGTACCCGCGGGTTCGTGGCCGAGCACAATGGGCGCTTTCCGGCGGACGTACCAGGGAAGGGTGTCGCTGGTGCAGATCCCGCAGGTGGCCATTTTGACCAGCGCGTCTCCGGGACCGAGAGATGGGACAGGGTCCTCTTCAATTCGGATATCGCCGTAGTCGTAGAGGCGGGCAACACGCATTGAAGATGGCTTCAACCCGCTTCCCCCGGTTTGGGCTCAGGGGGAATCACTGCAAATTTTACATCGCTGCCTTTTTGCATGAGCAGGTCAAAGACGTGTTTGAGATCCGAGAGCGAGTGGGTGCCGGAGATGAGGCCGCTGACCTGAATTTTCTTGTCTGCCAGGAGGCGGTACGCCTTTTTGACAGCGCTGCGGCTGTAGTGGAAAACGCCTTTGAGTGTAATCTGGTCATAGTGCAACCGGGTGGTGTCGAACGTTGCACGGGTGCCTTTGGGCAGGCCACCAAAGAGCACGATGGTGCCGCCCTTGCGAACCAGATCGGGTGTGCTTTCCCATACGGCAAGCTGGCCAGTACATTCGATGACCAGGTCTGCACCAATCCCGTCCGTCAGTTCCAGAACCCGGTCGATGGTGGTTTCTTTTTCAGCGTCGATGATTTCATCTGCGCCGAGGGTACGGGCAAGTTTGAGACGGTGTTCACGCCTTCCGGCTACAAGGATACGCTCCGCGCCCAGGGCCCGGGAAACCGCAATATGCATCAGGCCGATTGCGCCTGCACCAATAATGAGTACGGTGTCATCTTTGCGGAGGTTGACCTGATCCATGCCGTATACCACGCAGGAGAGGGGTTCGAGCATGGCAGCTTCGCCATAAGAGAGGTGTGCAGGCTTTTGGAACATGTTGCTTTTGACGATATGGGCAGGAATCCGGACGTATTCTGCAAATGCTCCAAATACCATCGTATCCATGACCAGACTACAGAGGTTTTCCTGGCATTTTTTACAATAGACGCACTTCCCACAAGGTGCAGTGGGCGCGGCCATGATCTGGTCTCCAACTTTGAACCGGGTGACCCCTTTGCCTACTTCGTGGATGTCGCCGGAAAACTCGTGGCCCAGCGGGGTGGGCGTTGGAATTTTGGGGTGGCCGCGCCGGAAGGTTTTTAACTCGGTGCCACAGGTAAGCGCCGTGCGGACGCGCACAACCACTTCCCCTGGTCCGGCTTTGGGGATGTCTATATTGCGCAGTTCTAGGCGTCCAGGTTCCAGTAGCAGCGATGCGAGCATAATGTGATCACCTTTGACGGGGCGATGGTTCTCCGGGATTTTTCCTGGTTCAGGCGAACGACGGAGCTTCTCACGGCCCAATCTAATGGAATCCCGGTAGCGATGCAACTGTTTTCTGGCTGAGTTCGGG
>JAQCGA010000722.1 GCA_027619145.1 bacterium
GGAGACCGCGCCCTTACGGTTGACGTTTTTGTAAACGATGTCCGGGCCAATATATCAAGGTTTTGTGATGTACTGATTGTTGGGAATTACGGTACTTGGCAATTTTTCTCGCAGGCTACAACGGGTGGTGGATAGTTCGGCCGATGGGGTGTGGATTCATCGGTACGGATATTTGAGCGACGAGAAGCTGGATGCAATTGGGCAGGTGTGGAAATAAATAAAAGGGGAATGAGTTCCGATGGAGATTGAAGAGATTGGACCCGTTCGGCAATGCGATCTGGAACCGGAGCCAATGGCAGAGTTTGGCAAGTGGTTTGAGAAAGCGAAAGGCACCGGGATTATTCGGGCAGAAGCGATGACGCTGGCAACGGCAACGGCGGACGGACGGCCATCTGCGCGGATTGTGCTGTTGAAGGGGTTTGACGAACGGGGAATGATGTTTTATACCAATTACAAGAGCAGGAAGGCGCAGGAACTCGAAGGAAATCCGCATGCATCTCTGGTATTTTTCTGGGATGCCATCCGTCGGCAGGTGCGGGTAGAAGGTCGCGTGGAGCGGGTTTCTGTGGAAGAATCGAAGGTTTATTTTGACAGCCGACCCTTCGAGAGTCGTCTGGAAGCGTGGGCGTCTCCGCAGAGTGAGCCGATTGATGACCGGAGCGTGCTGGAAGATCGTATGCGAGAACTGGCGGTGAAATTTGCAAATGGAGAGGTGCCGTTGCCGCCGTTCTGGGGTGGGTTCCGGGTGGTGCCACACCGAGCGGAGTTCTGGGTGAATCGGGCCAGTCGGGTGCACGATCGGTTTTGTTATTTGCGGCAGGAAGAGGGCGGGTGGAAGATTGTTCGGTTGGCGCCGTAAAAGGTAGAAGAGAAAAGTTGGGAGAAGATTTGGTGTTGGGGCAAGAATTGTCAATTGCCAATTATTAATTATCAATTGCCAATTGGTTCAAGCCTTGCCCTCCCAGGGGGTTTTATATAAATGAGGAGGCACGATGACTCAGTTGAGTGTGAATGTGAACAAGGTGGCGTTGTTGCGAAATACGCGGACGATTGGGATTCCGAGTGTGACGCGGGCGGCGCAGATTTGTATGGATGCAGGTGCCTACGGGATTACGGTGCATCCCAGGCCGGACCAGCGGCATATCCGTCCGTCGGATGTGGACGAACTGGCGGAGATTGTGAAAGGTGTAGAGTTCAATATTGAGGGGAATCCGTTTGAGGCGGGATATTTGGAGATTGTGCGGCGGGTGCGGCCCACGCAGTGTACGCTGGTGCCGGATTCACCGGAGGCGTTTACGTCCGACCACGGGTGGGATCTGGCGAAGGACGGAGAGCGACTGAAGCCGGTGATTGCGCAGTTGAAGGAGTTGGACTGCAGGGTGAGTCTGTTTATGGATGCGGATTCGGATGAGATGCCTCGCGCGGCGTTGGTTGGAGGGGATCGGGTTGAATTGTACACGGAGCCGTACGCGACGGCGTTCCGGGAAGATCGGGATCTGGAGAAGGTGTTTCAGCAGTATGCACAGGCCGCAAAGGTTGCGCGGGAGGCTGGGTTGGGAGTGAATGCGGGGCACGATTTGAATCTGGAGAATCTGGCGAAGTTCTGTTCGATTCCGGGTGTGCTGGAGGTGTCGATTGGGCACGCGCTGATTGGTGAGGCGCTGGAGATGGGATTGGCGAATACGGTGAAGGCTTATCTGGAGATTTTGTCGAAGACGTGAGAGTAGCGCGGGGAGTATCGTGAACCCCCGCGCTACAGGAAAAAAGCCCCTCCGGGGCTCGCCGTTTTGTAAGACCGGAGACGAAGGAGAAAGGGGAGCCCGTTTCAGTGGCCTCCCCTTTTTATTGTACGTTTCCGCGCTTCGTCTATTCCTCTGCTGTTTCTTCGGTTTCGACGTGGACGTTAGACGTCAGGTACTCGTACGCTTTGTTCAGCACCAGGACCGCTTTCGGCAGGTCGTTGACCTTCAGGCTGGCGGTGGTTTGCCAGTTGCCTTCTTTGTCCCGGTAGCTGCGCTGGAACGAGACGGATCGCAGGTTGACGGTTTCTTCGTCGCGCTGGAATTCGTTCACGAAGATCGATGCGCTGCACGGACCGTGGCGGAATGTGACTTCGGGCTGTGGCATTTGCTTCCCTCCTTGCTGATGGTGGAAATTCTGCGAGATCGAACCGGATGAGTCCGGCTTTCGATCTGCAGTATGGCAAGTGCCGTGCCACGAGATTTGTTATTTTATAAGAATATAAATAACAGTGTCTTAATTTATGTCTATCCAGAATCTCAATTAGGAAGAAGTGAACAGATCTTGCCCTTAACTCGTCCGGGGTTGAAAAAACGTTTCTCTCCGGTCTGAATCTGTGCAGAAAATCATGGGTTTAAAATATGACCATAATTTTGTATATTAATACAAAATATGATACAACTTTTTCTGGAGGTGGATATGGCACAGGATGCGACGTTGCATGTGAAGCTGGACGGTGAGATGGACAGGAAGCTCAGGTTGCTGGCAAAATCCCGAGGAAAAAGCAAGGGTCAGCTTGTACGCGAGGCTCTTTCAGCGTGTTATCAAATCTCATTTACCGATTTGCCCCTGTATCAAAG
>JAQCGA010000723.1 GCA_027619145.1 bacterium
TGTTCGGGCCGGTACAGACACGAGTTACAGGTACTGATTCGAAATACCAAATGAGCGATGGACCAACGTGACGGGTGTTTATGAGTGCGATTCCTGTAATATTGGATACGGACCCGGGGGTGGACGATGCGCTGGCGTTGATGCTGGCGTTGCGGTGTCCGGAATTGGAGGTGCTGGGCGTTTGTACGGTGAATGGCAATGTGCCGCTGGACGTGGGTACACGAAATGCGTTGCGGGTGTTGGGGTTGTTGGGGCGTACAGATGTGCCGGTGTATTCGGGGGCGGATCGTCCGTTGCGGCGCGAGCCGGTGTACGCGACGGAGGTGCATGGTCTGGAAGGATTGGGGGAGACGGAACTGCCGGATCCGGGGGTGGCGTCTGTGGGCGATGGTGTGGCGTTTCTGGTGGAGACGCTGTGTGCACGGCCGGGTGAGGTGACTGTGGTTGCAGTTGGACCGTTGACAAATCTGGCTTTGGCGGAGCAACGATTGCCAGGGGTTTTGAAGCAGGCGCGGAGTGTGGTGGTGATGGGCGGGGCGCTGGATGAGCCTGGGAATTCTGCGCCGACTGCGGAGTTCAATTTTTTTGCTGATCCAGATGCTGCGCGGATGGTGGTTCGGTCTGGGGCCCGGTTGACGCTGGTGACGCTGGATGCAACCCATCAGGTGGCGCTGGATGTGGATGTGCTACAGGAGCGTGTATTGTCGTGCGGTACGTCGGTGTCGCATTTTCTTGCTGGTGCAGTGCGTCCGGCGATGGCGTATGGGAAGCGGTTGACGGGGTATGAAGGGTTTTATTTGCACGATCCAATGGCGGTGGGGTTTGTTGTGAATCCGGGGCTGTTTCGGGTGGAGGATGTTTTTCTGGATGTGGAGGCAAAAGGGGTGTTGACGGCTGGGCAGGTTGTAATGGACCGGCGGCCGTATCTGGAGGATGCGAGGCGAAAAGGATACCGGGTGGCCTGTGTTTTGGGGGTGGATGTAGACGGATTCCTGGACATGTTTTTGCAACGGGTGTTGCAGGCGGGTATCGCGTAGAAAGGAGGGTGGTTTTTGAAAGCAATTATTATTGGAGCGGGTCGGGGAGAACGCCTGATGCCGCATACAGAGAATATGCCCAAGTGTTTTGCCGAAGTGAAAGAGCGGCGTATTTTAGACTGGGGGGTGGAAGCGCTTCGTGGGGCGGGGCTGGAGGAGATCGTGTTTATTGGCGGGTACCGCATTGAGCAGGTGCAGGCAGAGTACCCGGAGTTCACATTTTGTCACAATGCGGACTGGCCGAACAACAATATTATGGTTTCTTTGATGCACGCCGAGTTTCACATGGATGAGGGGTTTGTGTGCGCGTATTCGGATATTCTTTACCAGCCGGAGGTCATTCAGGCACTGGTGCACAGCCCACACGAGGTTACGCTGGTATGTGATACCGCCTGGCGAGACCGGTACGTACAGCGGACCGAGCATCCGGAAACGGATGGAGAGAAGATTGCAGCCGTGGGCAACCGGGTGGTGGCCATCAACCGGACGATGCCTTCGGAAGCGGCATACGGAGAATATATTGGGGTGGCCCGGTTTTCGCAGGAAGGCGCGATGGCGTTGCGGGAAACCTATCATGACGCGAAAGCGACTTGCGATGGGCAGCCGTTCCATGCGGCGCGTACGTTTCAGAAGGGATATCTGATAGATTTGTTTCAGGAGATGCTGGACCGCCGTATGCCTATGCATTTGCTGGAGACGGAGGGGGGGTATATGGAAATTGATACGAATCAGGATTTTCAAATTGCAAGGAGGGAATGGGCGGTATGAGTGGGGATGACTTGTTGTTTCCAACAGGAGTTGTGGGCAGTATGCCCCGGTCGCAGTTTGTGCGGGATTTGCTGGACCCGGAGAAAGTTCGTTCGGATTCGGCGGAGTTTTCGAAACGGATGAATGCAGCGGTAGATTATATTCTGGCGCTTCAGGAAGCGGCTGGGCTGGATGTTGTGTCCGACGGGGAGTACCGCAGGCGTTCGTATATTGGCATTATTGCAGATGTGGCCGATGGGTTTGCCCTGGAGCGCAAGGACGGGGTGTGGTGGCATACAGTGGTGGCCCCGATGGAGGTGAAGCGTGCCGGGTTGGCTGCGGAAGAAGCACGCTATTTGCGTGCCCGGACAGATCGGAAGGTGAAGGTGTGCCTGCCGTCGCCTTATTTATTAGGGCAGCGGATGTGGGATCCGGAGCGTTCTCGGGGTGCCTATCCCACGCGTGAGGCGTTTATGGAAGCCCTGGTGCCCATTTTGCGTGGGGAGATGGAATTGTTGCGGGAAGCCGGTGCGGATATTGTGCAGTTCGATGACCCGCACCTGTGTTTGTTTGTGGACCCGGATGTGCGGGCGCGGTACGAGAACGCGGACCGGGAGGTGGACCTGTGCGTGGATCTGTTGAATCAGATTCTGGGGGGAATGGAAGGGGTGACGCGGGGCATTCATCTGTGTCGGCGAAACAAGGGGCGGGCCGGATGGGTAGGCCAGGGAGGGTATGGACCTATCATACCGGCGCTACAGCGGTTGGAAGTGGACCAGTATGTGATGGAGTTTACGATTCCTGTGGCGGG
>JAQCGA010000724.1 GCA_027619145.1 bacterium
GCTGGCAACTCGCAAAAGCAGGACGGGATGTACACCTCTTCGAACGGGACCGGGCCGGGCGGTCCGCAAGCTGGGCCTCTGCCGGCATGCTCACGCCCCTGGCAGAAGTCCGATTTCAGGAAGAATCCCTACTCCATCTCGCCCTGAAAAGCCTGGACCTCTTTCCTGATTTTGCCGCAGAACTCGAATCCGACACTGGCCGCAGCGTGGGCTACCGTCGAGACGGCGTACTCCTGGTTGGCATCACCCGGGACGACGTGGAACATCTGCGCTTCCGCTACGACTATCAAAAAGAACTGGGCCTGCCCGTAGAATGGCTGGGCGGTGCCGAAGCCCGCGAGCGCGAACCCCACCTCTCGTCCCAAATCAGCAACGCCGTGTGGTGCCCCGGCGACCACCAGGTGGACAACCGCCTTCTTCTGGACGCACTCGTAGACGCCTTTCAAAAAGCCGGTGGTACTCTCCACGAAGAAACCCCTGTGGACCACCTCGAAATTGAATCCGACAGGATCACAGGAGTACATGCCGGAGGACAACTGCATACAGCCGGCACCGTCGTCCTGGCAGCCGGTGCCTGGTCTCGCCTCATCCCGGGCCTGCCAGACACTGTCCGCCCCCCGGTCCGTCCCATACGCGGGCAGATCCTCCGCCTCCAGATGACAGATGATCTCCGCCTGCAAAGCATCGTCTGGTACTCCCGCATCGCCTCTTCTTCCGTGGCCTATCTGGCTCCCAAAGACGGCGGACATCTCGTCCTGGGTGCCACCTCCGAAGAAATGGGATATGACCTCCACGTCACCGCAGGCGGCCTTTTTGAGCTTCTACGGGCAGCCTGGGAAGCCGTTCCCGGCACCTACGATTTGCCCATCGTAGAAACCGCCGTAGGCCTGCGTCCGGGCAGCCGGGACGACGCGCCCATCCTGGGCGAAACCCCGATCAAAGGCCTCATCATGGCCACCGGACACTACCGCAAAGGCATCCTCCTGGCTCCCATCACCGCACAAAACATCGTGCATCTCATCCAGACCGGCCAAACGCCCGCAGTCATCCGCCCCTTCGGCATCGGACGCTTTCTCCCGTAGGTCTCCCATGCAAATTACCCTGAACGGAGAAGAACACACCTTCACCAACGGCCTCTCGGTACACGACCTGCTTGCCGCCACCGGTCTCGATCCCTCTCAAAAAGGCATTGCCGTTGCCTGCAATGCCGAAATCGTACCCCGAACCCAATGGGTTTCCACGCGTTTAAAAACCGGAGACCGCATAGACATCATCAATGCCGTCCAGGGGGGATGAGGGCCTACCATCGCAAAACCATCGGAGTTCCCAATGCCACAAGATCTCAGTTTCGCAGGCAAAACCTATTCCTCGCGCCTCCTCATTGGCACAGCCCGCTATCCCAACATGCAGGTCATGCTGGACGCCATCAAAGCCAGCGGCGCACAAATCATCACCGTGGGCATCCGCCGCGTCAATTTGAATGATCCCTCCGTCGAAAGTGTCCTGGACCTGATCGACCGAACGAAGTACACCCTCCTGCCAAACACCGCCGGATGTTTTACCGCAAAAGACGCCGTCCTCACCGCCAACCTGGCACGCGAAGCCCTGGAAACCAACCTCATCAAACTCGAAGTCATCGGCGACGAAAAAACCCTCTTCCCGGACGTCGTCGGCCTGCTCGAAGCCGCCGAAACCCTCGTCCGCGACGGCTTCACCGTACTGCCATACTGCAACGACGACCCCATCACCTGCAAAAAACTCGAAGACCTGGGATGCGCGGCAGTCATGCCTCTGGGCGCACCCATCGGTTCCGGCATGGGCATTCGCAACCCCTATAACATCCAGATCATCCGAAACACCGTCAGCGTTCCCGTCATCGTAGACGCAGGCGTAGGCACCGCCTCAGATGCGGCCGTGGCCATGGAACTGGGCTGCGACGGCGTCTTGCTCAACACCGCTGTAGCCGGTGCTCGGGACCCCGTCAAAATGGCCGAAGCCATGCGCAAAGCCGTAGAAGCCGGCCGCCTGGCCTACGAAGCCGGCCGAATCCCCCGCAAACTCTACGCCACCGCCTCAACCCCCCTGGAAGGCGCCGTACATGTGTAATCCATTGCCTCCCATCTTCGACCTCAACCAATTGACAATTGACAATTGATAATCAATAATTGACAATTGCATTACCGCCTTACACCCAATGCCTTCTCTCTCTCCACTCTACCTCATTGCAGACTGCGCCACCTGCGCGCCTCGTGCCCTGGAAGACGTCCTGCGTGAGGCCTTGAACGCCGGCCTCCGCTTCATCCAGGTCCGTGAAAAAAAACTCGAAACCGATGCGCTCCGCCGCCTCACAGAATCTCTTCTCCACCTGGCCGAGCCCTTCGAAGCAACCCTCTTACTCAACACCCGTGCGGACCTCGCCGTCGAACTCGGTGCACAGGGAGTACACCTCCCCGCATCCGGCGTCTCTCCCACAGAAATCCGACAAACATTCGGAACCCGGCTCCTGATCGGTTGCTCCGTCCACAACCACACGGAACTCGACCGCGTTAAAGACGCAGACTTCGCCACCTTCAGCCCCATTTATACACCTTCGG
>JAQCGA010000725.1 GCA_027619145.1 bacterium
GGGCTGAAGAAGCGGAACAGTGGTTCCACAAGGCGCTGGAGGTTTCGCCGAATATGCCGGAGCCCTATTTGAACCTGGGGCTTCTTGCCCGGCGGCGTGGAGATGCAGGGCAGGCAGAGGAGATGTACAGACGTGCGGTGGCGCTGGATGGGAACTCTTATGAGCCGCTGGCGAATCTGGCGCACCTGTTGCTGGACCTGGAGCGGTATGAGGAGGCTGCAGGGGCATTCGAGCAGGTGCAAGAGAAACGCCCAGGTTTGCTGGATGTGGATCTGGGGTTGTGCGTGGGGTATGCGGCCTGTGGGCAGATTGGGCGCGTGCGTGAACAGGCTGCAGCGGTTTTGCGTGTTGTGTACGGACAGGCGCTTCAGATGACGCTTCCTCCGAATACAGGTGCAGCGGAACTGGCCCAATTACTGGCCGAATCTGGGCGGATGCTGTTGGGGCGGCAATTGCCGGTGTGTGCCCGCCTGGCGTATCTGGCGGCGTATCTGCTGGATTCAAGTTCCAAAGAGCTGACGCTTCAACTTGCGGAAATCTTTCGAAGTACAGGCGAAGCCCACCGGGCGGTCCCTTTGTATGAGTTGTTGATCCAGGCCGAACCGTCTGAAGCAGATTTGTTTCGAAGGCTGGGGGCGTGTTACGAGGCGATGGGCGTACCGGAAGCTGTGCAGTTGTGTGTACAACAAGTTGCCGCACTGGAAGGCAGTCAGGCGATCACCCTCAAGTAAAAGTATCGTGGAATTCTGAAAAATTGAGCAAAACGGGAACCGAGTTCGGTTCCCGTTTTGCTTTTGCTCGACATGATGGTGGAAAAATATTCTTCCCAGGTGAAGAGATTCACATCTATTTCTGCTCGGTTGTGGATATTTCCAATGGGAACGTTGTGATGTAAGATATTGTTTAATAGTTTCATGAGCGGTTTTTGAGGCCGGAGGTGTGAGTCGTGGCATACCTGTTGCTTTTACCTGACGCGACGGCTCCTGTCCGGATTGATAGGGACATCAAAGCTACCGGGTAGACAGGGCGAGTTTCAGGAGGGTGTTATGCCACTAAGAGTAAATAACAACATTACGGCCATTACGGCTCGACGTGCCCTGGGTGTGAACAGCCGGACGCTGGCCACTCGGATTGAACGTCTTGCAACGGGTCTGCGTATCAACCGGGCAGCGGATGATGCTGCCGGGCTGGCCATTAGTGAAGGAATGCGCGCAGAAATTGGGGGGTTAACCCAGGGTGTGCGCAACGCGGAACAGGCGACCAACCTGTCTCAGGTTGCAGAAGGTGCCTTGAACGAGGTCAGCGCGATGCTGATCCGGATGCGAGAACTGGCTGTTCAGGCCGCTTCTTCTACGGTAAACGACGACAACCGTTCGAATCTACAGGCCGAGTACTCTCAGTTGATTGCAGAAATTGACCGGGTGGCATTATCTACATCCTATAATAACACGATTCTGTTGACTGGATTTGGGAACACGGTAGACACTACGAATTCAACTGCGGTGAGCACAAGCGACACAACGGGCCTGAAAGGCATTACGCTTTCGGGATCGGGAAGTGGGACGTTTGTCTTTATAGACACGGACACTACGGACAATCAGATTACCCTGGGCAATGGAATTGCTACCCAGACGATTGATATTGGTTCGATTCTGGACAACGATGCCGTGGGTGGGGTCGTGGCCACAGGTACTTCGGCGGTGGCAAACTTCGATCGGTTGGGCATTGTGCTGACTCTGGATGGCCGCTACCGGGACGGAGACCTGGACGGCAGCACCATTGTGGTGAACAACGGTACGGGCGGGTCTTTTCAGATAGGCCCGGATAACAAGGTGGTGGACCGGATTGAATTTGGGCTGGATGATATGCGGGGCAGTGGACCGGAGTTGAACCTGGTGGTTACGTCTATTGCAACGCTGCAAAGTGCCCGGGACTCCATTCCATACCTAGATCTGGCAATTAACCGGGTTGCTTCGGAACGAGCAGATATTGGTGCCATTCAGAATCGATTGGCATTTACCGTGGCTTCGGCAAAAAATGCCATCGAAAATATACAGGCTTCGGAGTCGTCTATCCGGGATGCCGATGTGGCGACTGAGATCTCGGAATTCACCCGGGCTCAGATTCTGACGCAGGCTGCTACGGCTGTGCTGGCCCAGGCCAACGCGCTGCCGCAAACGGCGCTTTCGTTGCTCCAGTAGAACAGGCAGGCCTCATCTTTGTAGCGGAGGTATAAGATGGTCCAACGCGATGAGTGGGCTGGAAATGGGGCGGAGAGCAGGAAACGAACGGTTTTTCCGTATCGACAGAAGCCGAATGTGTCCGAACTCTTGCGTAGGGGGTTGGAGGCGAGGGTGGGGGTGGATAAAAAAAAGAGTCAAGCATTCGATGGTCGGGTCGATAATATAACTATTAAGTGATACGAAGTTGTATAACAAGATATCGTTTTAATGTTTTGCGTTGCGGAACGTGCCAGGTGGGTAGATTCAGATGGCATCTGATAACCTCCTCTCCTCTCGCGAGGTAAGGGTTCATCAGGCACAGTGGCAGCGGAAGTTTCGCCGGTATTTCCGGCAACCGGGGGTCAGGGCCC
>JAQCGA010000726.1 GCA_027619145.1 bacterium
CGCATTACTGGGGTAGCCAGAAATATTCCACGAAGCATTCGGCCCGGGGAAGCTGGTTGCTTTCATTCCTGGTGTGGGGCGAAATGGACCATAATTTTCATCATTCGTTCCCCAATGATTTTCGTACGGGAACCCGCTGGTTCGATTTTGATCCCGGGAAGTGGTGGATTTTTCTGTGCTCAAAAATAGGTCTGGCTTTCGATCTTCGAACCGCAGACCCGGTAAAAGTGGACCGGGCAATGGACCGGACAGAGGATATCTAATACCCAGAAGTATTCCTTATGAGGCAAGCGTATAAGGGCGTGTGGTCCTCCAGACCAGGTGCCCTTTTTCGTATTTGGAAAGAACCCTAAAGGCGTGTAACTCCAAAAAAAACATTTTCCTTGACCGGATTCAGGCTTTGATTTATCTTTCAAAGTAATTGTGTAAATTGACCCCACACCTAATTGTGTAACAATTAGATATAGGAATTGTATGCAGGAAAATAAACGTGTAGCGGTTGAAGGCCTACCTATGGTAGACCAGGTGGAAGTCGGGCTGCCCGTTTCCGAAATTCTCCCCGGTGGGATTGCCGAAGCCGTAGGAATACTGCCCGGAGATCGAATCCATTCCATCAATGGACAACCGGTGCGAGACGCCATCGATTACAGGTTCCATATTGGAGAGGAAGAGGTTGAGGTTCTTGTGGACCGGGATGGGGAATTTTTGATCTACGAGATCGAAAAGAGCCCGGACGAAGACCTGGGCCTGGTTCCGGGCGATATGCCCATTGTCAAATGTGATAACAAATGCGTTTTTTGTTTTTTGCATCAGATGCCCAAGGGGATGCGCAAGACCCTGTATTATCAGGATGACGACTACCGCCTTTCTTTTCTGCACGGGGCTTATGTCACGCTTACCAATCTTTCGCAAGAAGAGTTTGACCGTATTGTACAGCAGCGGCTGAGCCCGATGTACATTTCGGTCCATGCGACAGACCCACAACTGCGTGCAGATTTGCTTGGCCGTCCGGACCCGGTAGATGTTATGGAGCGTATCCAATACCTGGCAGACAATGGCATTCAGATGCACGCCCAAATTGTACTGTGCCCAGGTCTGAACGACGGGGCGCACTTGAAGCGGACCGTTTTTGACCTGGCTTCCCGGTACCCGGATGTGGAATCTGTGGGAATTGTACCGCTGGGTCTCACGAAATTTCGCAAGAACCTGCCGGAACTGGATCCTGTCACTCCTCAGGTTGCAGCTGAATGCGTACAACAGGTGACAGAGTGGCAACGGCATTTCAAGGAACGCTTTGGTACAAACTATGTGTATTTAGGGGATGAATTTTACCTTCAATGCCGGCAGGAAGTGCCTGATTCGGATCGCTATGACGGGTTTCCTCTGGTTGAAAATGGCATTGGCATGGTGCGCCGGTTCATCGACACGTTTGAGCAAGGTTTTCCGGAGTTGGGTTTGCTCAGTCCGCCACCGCTACGGGTTACCTTGGTGACCAGCGTGTTGGGTGCCAATTTTGTTCGTCCCATATCTGAACGTCTCAACACACTGCCCTGGTTACACGTTGTCGCACTGGAAGTTCAAAATCGCTTTTTTGGGGACGGGATCACGGTGTCTGGTTTATTGACCGGAGCAGATATTCTCCACGCTCTCGAGGCCCATGCTGGCGCGCACGAACTGGTTATTTTGCCTCCGAACTGCATCAGCCATCACGGTTTGTTACTGGACGACTTTACGCCGGCAGATCTGGAGAAGGCGCTCGGTTGCCGGGTGGTCGTAGGCACGTATGATCTAGCGGAGACCATAATCGGATTGGCCACGAGTGCCGGGCCGGTGTTTGAGGGGCACCAGGCCGGAGAGGCTCCCCACCCTTATATTACATCGCATCAGTTGGATTAACAGGAGGGGCAGGCTTGGCAAAACGGCGTGTGGTAGCAATTATTGGTCGGCCTAATGTTGGCAAATCAACGCTTTTTAACCGGCTTCTGGGTGAGCGGCGGGCTGTTGTTCACGATATTTCTGGGGTAACCCGAGACCGCAACTATGCGGAAGTGATCTGGAACCGGCGCGTGTTCGACCTTGTAGATACGGGTGGGTACGTACCGCATGCTGTAGATCAGATGGACGAAGCTGTCGCGCACCAGGTGGATATCGCTTTGCAAGAGGCGGATGTTGTTCTGGTTGTTGGAGATGTAAAAACCGGGCCTACGGACTACGATACGGAAATGGCCCGGTTGATCCGGAGCAGCGGGAAACCTTTCTTGCTGGTGGTGAACAAGGTTGATTCTGCACGCGACGAACCCGATGCCGCACAATTTTACAGTTTGGGGTTGGGCGACCCGGTAATGGTGTCGGGGATGAGCGGTCGCCGTTCTGGGGATCTACTGGACGAAGTGATTGGGCTGCTGCCTGCTGGTGAAGAAGAAGAAGATGAAGAAGATCTTCCCCGGATTGCAGTTGTGGGGCGACCCAATGTAGGGAAGTCCACCTTTGTAAACAAATTGCTGGGTGAGGACCGGATGGTGGTTAGCTCTGTGCCGGGCACCACCCGAGATGCGATCGACTTGCGCTTGAAGCGCGAGGGCCGAGAACTT
>JAQCGA010000021.1 GCA_027619145.1 bacterium
GGAACCATCTCTTCCAGAAACGACCGCTCTTTCCCCATTGTAAATGCCACATCCTTCTTCCACCCATCCACAATCTCCCGCGCCCACCCATACTTCGCCGCATTCTGGCGGGCATTCTCAATATCTTTCTCCTTGTACAGAGTACAGGGATGAGCCGATACGGCCTTGCTGCTCAAAAGAATAAGCACAACCGGCAGACACAACACGGTCAGAACAATCCAGTTCCCCAACATGTCAATCCCGTTCATTCTAACGTCTCCCCCGAGGCAGAGATCTCATAGCTGTAGATCCGTGGCCCGGTCGCAAAGAAAATACGGCCATCCAGATAATCGCCTCTCGTCCCAATGGGCGCCTGAGGCTCGGCCAGCAGCATAAGCGTTTCCAGATCGATCTTCGCAACACCTTTCACAAAGAGCAAAAAATCGCTCCAACCAGCCCTTGTACAAACACCTCCTGAAAAAATTACGATGGAGGTAAACTTCCGGAACGCTCGGTAATCAGACCGTAGTGCTCAATACGCCGATTGGCCGCGAAATTGAAAACCGTCTGCTTGTACAATTGGGCCTGGTCAAGATCACAGCGGGCAACCACCAGCTCATCGGTAAGCGTCGAACACATCGCCACAACTTCGCCGGAAGGTGCAATAATACAACTCTGTCCGATCTGCTCCACGCCCTCTTCAATCCCAGATTTGGCCACCCCCACCACCCACGTTGCATTCTGATAAGCGCCCGCTTGCATACTCAGCATATTGTGGAAATTGGCCAGATGATCGCTGCCGGCGTTGGCGGGATTGTGTACCGGCGTATTGTACCCCAACAGCACCATCTCAGCCCCCTGGAGACCGAGAACCCTGAAACTCTCGGGCCAGCGACGGTCGTTACAGATACACATACCAAGTACTCCACCGAAAGCACGCCACGTACGGAAACCCAGATTGCCGACTTCAAAATAATATTTCTCCAAATTCTGAAAAGGCTGTCCCGGTTGGTACTCGGCGTATCCGGGCAAGTGGATCTTGCGATACTTGCCCACAGTCTTTCCCTCTTTATCCACCAGAATCGAGCTATTGAATCGACGAGACCGTCCTCCCTCCTGCGCCAGCTCTGCGTATCCCAGGTGAAAGCCAATTTCCAGCCGTCGGGCCTCATCGAACAAACGCTGTGTTTCCGGGCCCGGCATCTCACGCTCGAAATAGGCATCAATTTCTTCCCGGTCCTCCATATACCAGTGCGGGAAAAAAGCGGTCAGCGCCACCTCGGTGAAAACGACCAGGTCACAACCTCGGGCGTATCCATCATAAAGCAGGGCGAGCAATCGATCAACGACCTGACTTCGAGATTCACTACGCGGCACCGGCCCGAACTGAGCCGCACCAACCGTGATGTATCTTGCCATTGTTTCTCTCCTAAGACAATGCAACCCGAAGAAATCACGCACCCGCAGGCAGCCTGCGTCCCACCTCCCGTGCAAGATGTGCTGCTTTCTCCAGAATCGCCCCCTCCACCTCCGGCACCAGTGCGCCGTATCCCCTGATCATGCCTCGCGCCTCATACCCACCTTCCCGATGCACACGCGCCGACGGAATATACCCGAAATAATCGTTGCAGTACGCAAGCACCCACAACCCCAGTGGTCCCAACCTTCGCTCCAGCAACGGGATATAATCACTCACCACCTCGGTAGCCAGATGCACAATCGTCAGATCCTCTCCGAACTGCCACATCCCAATCGGCATCTGGTAGTGATCCGGCCATTCAGCGTCTTCTTCCACCATCTTCGCCAGCCGCTCCGCCTGCTGCACATCGTGACCACCCTTTGCCCGCAGCGCTTCCAGTTTTTCCGGTGCGGGCTTCCCCGCCAGCGGCAAATCCACCGTATCGAACACAATTTGTAGCGGCCCATTCACCGGCTGGAACTCCTCCTCCGTCAACAACCTGCACACCTCAGCCCCCAGCACCTCTCCATGCAACTTGGCCAGCTCGTACGTCCCACGTGGGTACGGCACAACATCTCCCCCGCACCCCTGCGCAAACATCGCCAGTGCACCCGGATTCTCCTTCTCCACATACCGCTGGGCAAACCCCGCATAGTCGCTCGAAAACTTCAAATTATCGCTCACCAGCGTCGTATTATGACACGCATACAAGAACAGCGCGGCACGGAGCGCTCCATCCTCTCCTTCCACCCGCAACACCGGCACGCTACGGTCCGCATACCCTCTCGGATAAGGCGCATTGATCACATCTCGGGGTGTAAACCTGCGCCGGTTCATCGCAAAATGCGCCACCCCCATGGCCGTGGAAAACCGGGCCGGCTTCAAATCCTTCAACGCCAGAACTGCCGCTTCCACAAGCCTCACCTTCACCATCTCGTTGTACACTGCCACTGGTTCATCCTGATACCGAGACCCGAACACCGGCCCCCCGTGTGTATGCGAAGCATTGATCACAATCTGTCTGCGCTCCAACCCCGTCTTCTCACCAATACTCGCACAAATCGCATCTGAAAATGCCCGGTCGAACCCGATCAAATCCACCGTCAGCAACAACCCGCGCTCTCCTTGCTCGTCCTCAATCACAAGCGCCTTCGCACACAACGGATCGCGCACCCCTTCGGACGGCTTCTTCCGCGCTGCATACCCGGACATATCCATAGACTCCGAGGGTGTAACATCTACACACCCCAGCCCGGCTTTCCATCTGGTCTCTTTGGCCATGGTTTCCTCGATCTCAAAACAATGAACTACGCCCTGGATTCATACTCCATCATCTGCCAGCCCACCCAAATGAAAAGTCCTGCAAACCTCGCTGGCCGTTATACTGCCAGTCCCTTTTCAAGCCGCCGCAAAACAACTTCCAGCAACCGATCGGCCGTTCCCGGCACAAAATGAGTGGATGACTCTGTTGCCTCGTACCCGCCCCGATCGTACTCATAAGCCAGCGGCAAATACGCCTGGTACCCTCCGGAGCAAGACACCAGCACGCTGTGCGGAAAACGCTCCTTCATCTTCAAGCCAATTTCAGCCAGCACCTCAAACGGCAAACTCACAAACACCGTCTCGCCTACCTGAATAAATTGTACATGAATCCGACTCTTATTCTCTGGATAAAACTGTGCTCGGCTATACGCCATCATCTTCTGTTGAAATGTCTTCAGCAAATCACGATAGGCCTCACTCTTCTTATCAACCACCGCCAGAGCCGCACGCCTGGCCTCTTCGTATTCCGCCTCAGCCTTCTCCACATCCACCTTCAAAATTGTCTCCACTTCAACAGCTACCGCCTCAGCCACCAACTTGGTCGATCCATCTTTCCGGAACATCCGCTCCGCCAGAATTGCCGTATTCCCCACCACATTCCCAATCCGCTCCCGGCAATCGTCCCTCCGATTGATGGGAACCACATCGCCCGCAGCGCCCAGCGTAAACATCACCGGGCACTGCCACTTTTCAGAAATTACCTGCCGCACATAATACGGGTAATCCGCTGAAAACTTATAGTTATCCTCATCCGGCCAACACCCGGTTACCGGATGGCACCCAAAGTTCAGCAACACACCCTGAACCCCACTCTCGTCAACCAGGCGGTGAACCGTCAACTCATCGTCAACCGGACTGAACCTATACGGAGAATCATCTTCCGGGTACATCAAATTCATCTGCACCATGCCGTCAGATTTGCGCACCGTCCTGCGGTTAAACAACACCTGCGGTGCCTGTACACGAACGGTCTCAAGACGCATGGCACGGGCGCTGTTCAGGGCTTCCCTGGCGGCTTCTACAAATTTGACCTTCACCTCATTCACATACGCCTCATCCCGTTCCACAATCGCAATCTCCGGACTGGTAAACCCCGTCCGATGCAGGGCCGGCGCAAAATGTGTATGCGATCCCGAAATCAAAATATTCGGATACCCAACCCCCGTCTCTTTCTCCAAAAGCGCGTACAGCTCCTCGCATACATCAGCCCGCACACCGATCATATCCAGCGCAAACATCAGCACCCGGGTCTCACCCTGAGTAATGGCCAGGCACCCCAGAGACAACGGCTCCCGTACCCCCGAAGACTTACGCGTTCGCCCAGAATATCCCTGAGCCCACACAGGAAATCGCGGTGAAATATCGCGAACCGCCATCCCAAACTGTAATTCGCTCATCCGTCCATATCCTCCCTGTAATTTCCTCTCAATATGCCAAACGTTCTACGTCCCCCACTCAAAAACCGCTTTCCCGGTTTCTCCTCCATCAAAAACCCTGAACGCCTCTACCGCTTCATCAATTTGAAATCGATGCGTCACCAGATCGTCCATTTGAATCGAATTCGCCTGTAAAAAACGCACCGCCTCGAAATACGCACCCATCGAATACACCGCGTTCCCCCGAATCGTCAGCTCTTTCCGCATCACGTCCAGCGGGTTCATCGTTATCTCTTTTGCCCCGGCACCCACATACACCACCGTTGCGTGCAACCCGGCAACAGCCGGAGCCTGCCTCCGGGCCACACCGCTCCCCGAGCATTCCACCACTCCGGACGCACCCCGTCCTCCTGTCAAATCCTTCACCACCTCCACAGGATCTAGGGCCTTTCCATCCAGTATCGTTCCTTCCACCAGCCGCTTCGCCTGCTCAATTCGGTACGGATTGATATCTACCCCAACGCAATTGAAGCCCATCGCCTGCCCCATCACCAGCACAGACAACCCCCCCGGTCCCAATCCAAACACCACAAAACACTCTCCTGCCCGAGCCGGTACTTTGCTCAACGCACCGTACGCGGTCCCGGCAGTACACGCAAGCTGTGCGCCCACCCCAAATGAAAGTTCAGCCGGGAGCGGCAAACAATACCGCGCATCCGTCACCATAAAATCTGCATGCGATCCGTTATGTGTCCGCCCAAATGCGCCCTCGTCCGCACAAAATACCGGAGTCCCTGCATAACACGGCTCGCAGTGCCCACACCCCAGCGAATGGTACACGCACACCCGATCTCCCACAGACACATTCGTCACCCCCGGCCCCACCTCGGCCACAACTCCGGTTGGCTCGTGCCCAGAAATCATCCCCTTCCGTTCTGCGGCCCACTCTTTGGAACTGTGATACTTATGCAAATCGCTTCCGCACAACCCTGCCACCTTCATCTCAACCACCACCTGTCCCGGTCCTGCTTCCGGTTCCGGGAACTCCCGCACCTCGACCTCGCTCTCGCCCAGATACACGACGCCTTTCATAATTTGCATCTCCCTGTAAACGGTTCGTTTGACACCCCATCCACCTCAACCCACTCAGTCTACAATTGAAATCGCCTGCTCAATTGCATATCTTAGAAATCAATACCAGATTTTCGTATTGTTGCAGCCCCAAGATAGTCCCATTCTCACCCCCGCGCAAGGAGCGATTGCAGGTGAAAATCACACGCGTAGAACCCATCCTGCTCACCGTCAATTTACCCGAAAAGTATCCGCTCCGCTGGTCCGGCGGGGAAGCCCGGTTCATCAACTGTGCCCTCGTCCGGGTCCACACCGACGAAGGCCTCACCGGCCTGGGCGACGTGTACGGCAGTGGGTTTGTGGCCGGAGAAGCCACGGCCGAACTCTTCCGCCTCTTCGGCCGCTTCCTCGAAGGCAGAGATCCTCGTGATGTAGCAGGCTGCTTTGAAACCATGTACCGCCGCAACCTCTACTGGGGTCGCTCCGGCCTGGCTGTATCCGTTGCCAGCACCATCGAAAATGCCCTCTGGGACATTGCCGGGAAAGCCGCCGGACAACCCGTACACCGCCTCCTGGGTGGCCTCTGCCACGAAAAACTTCCCATCTACGCCAGCGGAGGCCTGGAGCAACCCCTCGACGAACTCAAAGCAGAAATGCGTGATCACCTCGCCCGTGGATACAAAGCCGTCAAAATGCGCATTGGGGTCAACCGGGAACACGACGAAGAACGCGTTGCAACCTGCCGGGAAGTCCTCGGTCCAGATGTCAAACTGATGGCAGACGCCGTCATGGGCCACAACCCTACACCCTGGACCGCGTCTGAAGCCATCCGCACAGCAAAAGCCCTGGAACCCTACGACCTCTTCTGGCTGGAAGAACCCTGCTTCGCCGCAGACTACGAAGGCTACGCCCACGTGCGCCAACACACCACCATCCCCATTTCCGGGGGCGAAAGTTCCTGCATGCGCTATGAATTCAAACACTTCTTCGACCGCCAGGCCCTGGACATTGCCCAACCGGACGCCTGCCAGGCCGGTGGGATCCTGGAATGCCTCAAAATTGCCGCCATGGCCGAAACGCACGGCGTCAAAGTTGCCCCCCACGCCTGGGGCACCTCCGCCACCGTAGCCGCCAACCTGGCCTGGGCTTTTGTGGCGCCCAACACCGTCCTCGCCGAATACCCAGCGTGGCACTTCCCACTCACAGATGAACTCTTCATCGAACCTCCTCGCATCGAAAACGGCTATGTGTATCCTCCCACAACACCGGGACTGGGCATTGAACTCACCCAGGAAATTGAAGAAAAATACCCCTACCGTCCAGATGTACCCCGGCTGAGCATGCGCCGGGAATCCTGAGACCCATGGCAAAAAAAGAAAAAACCGACCGTCGCACCATATCCATCCATTGTGCAAAATGCAAAACCCTCCTCTACAAATATCATAAAGGAGGGCGCGGTGGCCTGGTCAAATGCCTGGTAGAACGCATCGTAGAAGACAACACGAACGGGGACTTGAAATGCCCACAATGCGGCCAGGAGTTTGCACGCGAACGCATGATGGAAGGTCGCCCTGCGCACAAAATCATCCAGGGGAAAATCTACACAAAAGGCATGTCCAGAAAATAAATGCTACGCTGAACCGGGAAACCTTCACCCCTCTTCATCTACCCGAAAGGAACAGCAACAATGCCCGCACAGATCGGATTTCTCGGAACCGGTTTCATGGGCCAGATGGCGCACCTGGCCAACTATGCGCAAATTCCAGACTGCCGGGTCATCGCCATTGCTGAGCACAGACCGAACCTGGCGAAAGCCGTTGCGGAAAAATATGGCATCCCAAAAGTCTACCCTCACCACCAGGACCTCCTGAACGATCCGGACATCCAGGCAGTCATCTGCTCACAACCTTTCCACAACAACTACGAACTCGGCAAACAGGTCCTTGCCGCGGGCAAATCTCTCTTCACCGAAAAACCCATGGTCGGCCGCGTAGCCGACGGTCGCGAACTTATCGATCTCGCTAAAAAACACAACGTCCTCTACGCCGTAGGCTTCATGAAACGCTACGACCCTGGAGTACGCCTTGCCCACCGAAAAATCCGTGAAGTGATCCAGACCGGAGAACTCGGTGCCCTCAAAATGATAGACGCCTCCTGCTTCTGTGGCGACTGGCTCCAGAATCCCGGTGCACCGATCACCACGGATGAGCAACCACCCCCCCCTCTCGAAACGCGGTATCCCGAACACATCAAAGGAGGCCTGGAAGAAGCCTATGACCACTTCCTGAACATCTATTCCCACAACATCAACCTCATTCGCTACTTACTTCCAGACGAAGACCTCACCTGCCTCACTGCGGTCCGCCAGCAACGCGCTTGTGTTGTTACCTTTTCTTCAGGAGACATCCTCGTTAGCCTGCGCGGTGCCTCTTCCATTTCGCACAAATGGGAAGAAGAAACCCACTTCATTTTTGAACAGGGCCGAATTTCCGTGTACACCCCATCCCCCCTCAACCGCCAGGCCGCCGCAACCGTCACCCTCTACCGGAAAGACGGCAACACCTTCCAGGAAACCAGGTTCCATCCACCCGTTGGCTGGGCCTTTTTCCTCCAGGCCCAGGGATTCGTATCCGCCCTCCTGGGCAAAGAATCTCTCCTGGCCCCCGGTAGCAACGCCCTCCGGGACGCCGAACTCATGGAAGACGTTTTCCACAAAGCACAGGCCGTATAAGAGGAATCCCATGGACCTTCAAAAAAACCTCGGTCACATCGACCGCAGCCTTTTTCAGGGTGCGCACAACAACACCGTCTTTTGCCAGCCTCTCTTCCAGAACCTCTCCCCCGATGAAATCCAGCCCAATGTATTCGCCTACGGTCCCTGCTGGGCGGCGCTGGACCCCGGCATGATCCTGGAAGCGCACCACCATCCAGTTCCTGAACTCTACATCTTTGTAAGCGGCGAAGGACGCATGCGTCTCAACGAAGAATGGTTTGACGTGCAAAATGGAACCGCCGTCAACATTCCCTCCAACGTCGAACACGAAGTCACCAATCCGAGCGCAGCCATCCACCCCCTCATCTGGATCTCCATCGGCCTCAACGTAGAATCGTAGACCTGCTTTGGGGCCCAGCCCTGGAGGTTCCGAACAATCCCAGGGAAGGTTTTCAACTCACAAAACAAGGAGAGCACAATGAAACGTACCCTCATCGCCACCGCCGCAGTTTTTGTCGCCTGGTCCATCCTGGATTTTCTTATTCACGCCGTCATTCTGGAATCCGCATACGCGGCCACCTCGCAACTTTGGCGCCCCATGGAAGAAATGAAAATGGGCGTCATGTACATCACCACTTTCATCACCGCCTTTTCTTTTGCCTCAATTTACACCAAATTCTTTGCAAAACAGAACCTCTTCACCGGCCTCAAATACGGACTCTGGTTCGGACTGGCCGCAGGCGTTTCCATGGGATACGGAACCTATGCCGTTATGCCCATTCCATATTATTTGGCTTTCACCTGGTTTCTGGGCACTCTGGTCGAATGCGCAGTCGGTGGCATCCTCCTGGGCCTTCTCGTCAAAGACGAATAAGCCACATCCTCCACAGCCGGATCACGAAAAACACGAACCCGACCCTACCCCACTCAATCACACGAAGGGCCACAAATCCCACCCTTCGTCCCTTCTTCCCCGAAACTGCATCAACCCCTTCATCCCGTTCAACCTCCGGGGTTGTCGGGTGGGGCTTCGTGGCCCTTCGCACTCCTTCGTGCCCCTTCGTGATCCCGCTTATATCAAAACACCCTCGCCGCCATCAATCGGTGTCCCTGTGCAAAATACATATCTTTGCCCTGAATTGGCCCAACCACCTTGAACGCACCTTCTTCGCGGATCACCTCCTCCACCTCCAGGGAAGCCGGGTCCAGCCGGTAGAGACACGACCCCGTCATCCCATAAATTTTCCCTTCTGGCCCATTCTGCAACCCCAGATCCAGCGGTCCTCCTTCTGGTGCCGGAATCCGGTCCGTAAATACACGCGTCTTCGGATCGAACACAAAAATCTCCGCCGCTACATCTCCCCCCCGCGCAGTCCCGTACAACCGTCCATCCGGACCTGTCACCAATGCATTGAACGAATGCACCGTTCGGTCCAACGTACCTTCCCATACCTTCTCTTCTTTTTCATAGTCGAACAGAAACAACACCGCCTGATCCACCTTCGGCTGGGTGCCGCTTCCCGCTGAAATCGTCGTCCCCACCGCAATCAAACCCTCAGCTTCCAGATGCGCCAGCGTATAACAACTTCCATCGCCCACGATCCGATAAAACGCCTTCTTTTCACCCGTTGCCGGATCGTAATACGAAAGCGGTCCTCCCCAGCGCCCGTAATCTGGCACCGAAGCCACCCATACCTTTCCAGCCGGACCCGCCAGCGTGGACCTGGGACGGTACGAAATATCATCAATTCGCCCCAAATCGCGCGGATTGTCCTCCGGTCCATTTCCAAAATGGTATGGCTTTGAAGGATCGTACACCGACAGCGTTGCACCTGTATACGAAGAGATATACATCTGCCCGTCCAGGTTCCCCATCGAATACGCCTCGCCACCCACAGAAGAACATTTGCCCAAATCCACCAGTTCTTCTGTTCCTGGATTGTAGCGGAACAGATGCAACGGCAAAATACTCGACCCATAGATCAAATCGTCAGGCCCAGTATGAATATAAAAAAGCGACGTTCCACCCGCCCGGTACTCCAGGTCAAACACCTTCGCAGACCCATCCGGCTTCTTCACTTCTAACTTCCGATTAATCTGCTCCGCCGCATCGGCAAACCGAAACGTACTCCCGTCCGACAATACCGCCGCAGATTCTGGGTCGGGCACAGCGTCCACCGGAACAGCCGTTGTTCCATCCACCCGGAAATCTCCTGCACTCGACACGATATACAGCTTCCCGTCAGTCCCCCGACGTAAATCGATCGAACCCTCTCCCTTCGGCACCGTTGGCCCCACCATCGTCTTCGTCCCACTCTCCGGGTCCAATACCACCACATGCGGCTGTGTCATCCGGATCAGGCAAGCAACAGTCCCGTCCGTATTCACCAGCGGATAATTGTACATATCCACCTCGTCCATCCGCCCGTACCGTGTGAACGTCCCCGTTACCGGATCGAAACACGTCAAATCCGCCGTCCCATAACTCCCAATCCAGATCCGTCCCTGCGCATCCTCGTCCATCCGGCACGGAAACGTCGCCGCCTCCGGGGCAATCGCGCCCAGGTCTTGGAAAACCTGCTCCGCCGGATCGTACCCGTACAGATGCCCCGAATACGCCGCACCCACATACAGCGTTCCCGAACGGGCCATCAACGTCGCCGTAGGATCGCCAGACCGCGGCACCTCCGCATTAAACTGTAAGAACTCGCCTGTCTCCGGATCAATATCCAGCAAAAACATGTTCTCGGACTGCTGTCCCATCGTCGCCAGAATCCGACCCTCACCTTTCCCATTCCGGCCCGCGTGTAACCGCGTCCAGCTCACCGACCGAACCGGAACTCCAATCTCCCGGATCTCCGCCATTGTATCCGCCTCTCCTCGATTCCTGCACAGGTATGATTCTCAACCCACCGCCGCACCTTACACCAGCGACGCCTTACTCCGCGTAGCCTGAAGCTCCTGCTCCGGCGCACGGCGGTCCAGCAAATCCAGGGACATATCAATAATCTCGCGCGCCTCCTCTGGTGTCGTACAACCGATCGTCACCATATCCTGATCCCGAATGGTATTCCAAACATACGTCATCCCCACAATCGGCATCAGTTTGCCCGCAGCCAGCGGCTTAATCGTCATCACCGGCTTTTCCGCCTTGTGGATCACGCGCATAATCCAGTCCACCTCTACCTGCATCAAGAACCCGGCCGCATTGTAAATCTGAATATACGTCTCCACATCCGCGTCCTGTCGGTCTGCATAAATTACAGACTCGGGCATATGCGTGGACAACCCGGGAATCATCTCCCGCTCCCGGATCATCTGCGTGTACCGGTCCAGGTGACGAATCTTCTTCGTCATCCGGTCCACCAGCGCATCCGTCACACACTGGTGCGGCATGCAAAACGTGGCACCCATGGCCTTCGTCCGGTCCAGCACCGGCCCCGGTTCTTGCTCTGGCGGTCCACCCGGTACAATATTGAAACTCGGCGTCAGAATCCGAATCACCTCACGACCTGCTCGATCCTCCGCAATCTTCAACCCTTCTTCCAGCAACTCAGACACCGGAGCCACCACTGCGTCAATCCCGGCCTCCAGAAACACACCCACTACCTCCGCAATCCGCTTCGGGTCCTGATAGTCCTTAGGGAAAAGCTGAGCGGGACAGAAGCGGAGCGAATACCCCAGAAACCAATTGGTCCCAATCAACAACCTCGGCAAACTCACGCCGCCCACCATCGTTCTCGGAAAACCGTCCATAACACCCTCCTTGCAGATGACAATTCTAACAGGTTCCTTCTCAGGATGTATCGACCTTCGGTCACTCCTCCGGAAACACATTAGACCCCGGCGGTGCTTGCCAGAAACCATCCAGATCATGTTCCACGATCCCCGCCCACTTTCGTACAACCTGTCGCCCGGCCACCTTGCGCTGGATACGTGGTTCAATCGAAGCCCCGTCCCACCCCTCCAGCACCCGCGCCAACAACTCCGCCTTCACATCCGCACACGCTGGGTCGCCCGCCCGGTCGTTGAACTCTTCCGGATCTTCCTTTATATTGAACAACTGCGGTTCCTCATATCCGTAATAGTGGTTCAACTTCCACGGCCCACTCCGAATCATCCGGCCCGGCGGTTCATCTGAACCATTGTACCCTTCCGAAATCACCTCATCCGTCCAGTCCGCAACCTTGCCCGATCCCTCCAGAAAACCGCGCAGGCTGCGTCCTGCGGCTCCTGGCAATTGTTCTCCACCGGCCAAATCGATCAACGTAGGCCCCACATCCAGCAAACTCGTCGCCTGTGAAATCCGACGCCTCTGCGCAAACCGTCCCGGCTGCGACCAGATCATCGGCACACCCACCGACCCCTCATAAAAACTACTCTTCCACCACATCCCGTGCTCGCCCGCCATCTCTCCGTGATCCGAGAGATACACCACCACCGTATTCTCCGCAAACGACGTATCCGCCAACGTATTCAACAGCCGTCCAATCTGAATATCCATAAACGTTACCAGACCATAATACGCCGCCCGCGCCTTCCGCACCGCCTCGTCGCTCAACCCGTTCACCCCACGTTTTTCCCGCCACAGCTTAATCGCCGGATGCAATCGCTCCATATAATCCTCCGGCACACGTGGAATCTCCACCTGATCGTAGTATTCATCGTACAAATCTTTCGGACATATAAACGGACAATGCGGAAGCACATACCCCGTTACCAGGCAGAATGGCCGCTCCGCACTTGTATTCTCCCGCTGCTCCAGAAAATCACAACACGCATCCGTTACCGCCACATCGTACGCCTGGTACGCCGTACGTCCCGGCCCAGCAATCTCCACCGCCCTTCGAGATTGTCCTGTCGTGTCCCTCGGAATATGTCCCAGGTTCGGCCCCGGACCACCCGGAATTGGACTCAGCGCATCCCCGATAATCCTGCACTCAAATCCGTGCCGCTGATCTGGCCCCACAAAATGCATCCGCCCACCCAATACAGACTCGTACCCCGCAACCCCCAGCGCGTGTGCAAACGTGGGAATATCCGACGCCAACGGGTCTGCATTGCTCCACACCTCAATATCCGAACAGTGCCGCCCACTCAAAAAAGTCATCCGCGAAGGCACACACAGCGGCGAAGCACAGTATGTATTCTCGAACTGCACCCCTTGCGCTGCCAACCCATCCAGATACGGCGTACGCACCAGCGAATCAGTCCCGCATCCCATAAACTGCCGATGGTGCTGATCCGAAAGAATCACCAGAAAATTTGGCTGATCTGTCATGCCTCTCCTCCATTTTCAAAACAAAAGGCCGGGCGAACACACAGGTTCGCCCCTGCGTCAAAACATCGTCCTAAAGGTTTTCCCTTTGCGTCTTTGCGCCTTTGCGCGAGGCTACTTTTTGCTTCACGATCTACCCAATACCCTCAAAATATTATCCGCAAAAATCTTCTGCTTCACCTCATCCGAAACGTCTAACTCCAATACACGTCCCGCATTCGTATAATGACACGCCCCCGGCAGGTCTGTCCCGAACACCACCCGATCTTCCCCCATCAACGCCAGCCCCATCTCGTACGCGCACTTCTCATTAATCGTCCCCGCATAATCTACAATCACATTCGGACAATCCGCTACGGCCCGGAGTCCATGTTCATATTGCGCACCCATATGCGCCATGATAAACTGTCCTTGCGGGTAACGCCGGGCCAGTTCTGCAACCTCCAGCGGTGGCGCCTCAGAAGAAGGAGCCTCTCCGTGCGTCCGGTAGTACGAATGGTACAACACAGGCCAACCCAACTCCAGTGCTGCCTCCACAACCGTATACGTCCGCGGGTCCGTAGCGTGTTGACTGATCCAGAACTTCAGCCCCACAAACCCTCGTGCCTTGCACGCCGCAATCTGGCTCAGCGCATTCTCCGTATGCACCGCATTCACATAGCAGAACGGAATGATCCTCTCGCCCACCGTCTCGTACAGCCGCGCCGTATCCTCATTCGCCTGAATCACCTGCTCCGATGTCGGATCCCCTCCACCTGTCAAATTGCTCAGGATAATCATCCCCTCCAGCCGAAACCGATCCAGACAGTCCACCAGGTAATCCGTCTTCGCAAACAGACTCCAGTTGTGCGCGTGTGCATCAATGACCCGGAACCGATTGTATTCCTCCATCAATCCCATGAAAACACCTCCCTCGCATTGGCTCCCAGGATCGCCTTCTTGTCCTCGTCTTTCAGCCGAGCACCTTCCAGCGCCAGCCGGCTTCCACCCCAATAATAATAAGGTGCACCTGTCCCAAACAATACTCGCTCTACCGGAAACCATTCGGGCAGCTCGTCAAACGAAGCCGCCGTTGGTTTGCCGCAACCCAGATCCAGGTACACATTCGGAAGCGCATTCCAATCTATCTTCATCCCTTTCAGCTCATTGATAAAAAACATCGACAAGATCACCGTACCCTCTCGCGACCGCTCCAGAAATGTAAACAGATCCGCCCGGTCAACCTCTTCCTGAAAAACCATCCGTGGTGCCACACGGCTGTCAAACACCCGAGCGCTCAGATTCACCGGAAGCCCTCGCTCAACTGCCAGATCAACCGCACGCTTCACCCGTTCCGAATCCAGCCTGTACCGGTGCAACCCCGGAAACAACCGCAACCCCACAATCCGCTTGTCCTTTGCGACCCGATCCGCCTGCTCTTCCAGTTTCGGAAATTCCGGGTTCACCGCCGCCCAAAAAGACAACCACTCTGAAAGCTCCTCGTACTCTTCCAGATCCCGGTCCAATCCATCCATCGGATCAAAATATAACATCGACCGGAACCCTGTCCCTATCGCCCGGTCCAACTCCGCCCGGGTACGCAACAGATTCAATGCCTCTGCGCTTGAAGGCACATCCCGGAACGGGCACGGACCAACAAACAAACTCGTGTCAATCATCGTAAGAGAACCTCCCTGAATCCCTGCCACCAATTACATAGAAATGAACACGTGCAGGATGCACCGGAATTTATCTGAAGTCAAGCAGATTGGCGCGGGTATCTCAACCCACAGCCAACAAACAGCAAAGCTCCCGGAATCCGATCCGGGAGCTTTCGCGCATCGTCAAAATCAGGTCCATCTTCATCCGGGTGAAGGGAACGCACCAATCTGACCCAACAGGCCAAGCGCATCCCAATTCAGCCACGCTTCCGAAAGTTTTCCATCCACTACACGCGACATAGACATTCCCGTTATGGAAATAGCCTTATTGGTGGCAGGAATCCCCATCAATTCCGCTTTATGCGTACCCCGAGCAGTCCAGCGAACCACAATCAAATCGCCTTCACCAACAATCTCCTCAACAGTAAATCGGAGATCTGGAAAAACCGTGCGATACATGGTGACGAGTTGCTTGTAGCCCTCTATCCCTGTGCTTGCGCCACCGGGGGTTGCCGGATCGTGATGAATAAAATCGGGGGCGACATATTCATCTATCAGGTCGATCCTTCCTTCACTCCATACCTCTTCAAAGTCTCGACGAGCCTGAGCTTTATTTTCTTCTATGGGCATAGGAAAATTCCTCCTGAAGTAAAGGCGACATCCTCCCCAGCAAGTGGGCGGGAACTTAAGCACTCGCCGCAACCGGACTCCATCCAAATACGTTTATGTAGCACCAGCGCACTAACGAACATCGCCAGATCGAGCATCGTCATTTCCCTTCTATACGTGAGAAGATGACCCTGTCAGATAAATCTCTGTAACAACGGTCTTCCTCGCAACGTGCTACTCATCCTGTATCGAATTCGTTGATACGGGGCCCTGCCGACCACATCAGGGGGCCATTAAAACAACAGCAAGTAATGATACGGCAAGAAGCGTGTGCTTCATGTCGTAATCCTTTCACCGAACCGTTTTGAATGTACCGGCTTTCATATCAGCTTCTGTTGGGAGAATGAATATCACCTCCCTCCAGAGTAAAAGTTCGCGTGCATACCTGCCAGGTCTGGCGACAGGGATGCACGCGTCTA
>JAQCGA010000727.1 GCA_027619145.1 bacterium
TGGTTCGTCGGCAAGATGCTTTTCGGCTCAGTCCACAGGGTGCGGAGCGGTTCGCTCGCACCATTCGATTCATGTTGCGAAATTCCAAGCCGTAAAACATCTTGTTTACGGCAGATTTGTGAATTTATATTTGAAGATGGTGTAGAGAATTTTCCAACCTGCTTTCATCGTGCCCGAAACCGTTCCAGTAATTTTTGAGACGCCAATACGTCGGCGGTACCGGACGGGTTCTTCCAGTGCAGTAAGGCCTAACTTCGCCACTTTGACCTGCATTTCTACGGTCCATCCGAACGTGCGGTCCTGCATGTTCACTTTCATCAAAGCTGCGTAAGAGATGGCTCGGAACGGGCCCAGGTCTGTGTACTGAGCACCGAACAGGAGCCGGATCAGCCTTGTGGCAAGCCAGTTCCCAAAACGAGCTTGAGGGAGTAGTGCTCCGGGTTCGCGTTTGCCCAATACCCGCGAACCAATGACCATGTCTGCACGTCCCTGAAGGATGGGCGTAACCAGGCGGGTCATTTCTTCGGGGTGGTCGCTATAGTCTCCGTCCAAAAACACCACAATCTGGGTGTCTTCGAGTGCGGCAATGCCGGCCAGGCAGGCGTTGCCATACCCCCGCTTTGATTCTGGTATCACACGTGCGCCCATGGCTGCTGCGAGGCGGGCGGTCTGGTCTGTGGAGCCGTTGTCTACAACGAGAACACGGGCCTGCAGAGCCGGAGGAATGTCTCCAATAACGTTCTGAATCGCATCTTGTTCGTTAAACACCGGAATGATAACAGAGATGGATGGGGCTGGCATGGGCAAGGCAGATTGTGTGGGATTCAAAAGGGTTTGTCTGGCGGAGGCGTGCGCAGTACTTTTGTTCTTGTTGTGCGGCCTGCATGGCGTATTCGGGTGACAATGAGGATGATGGCGAACGCAACAAGCAGGATGATAGTACCAGATGTTTTGTTGGGATGGTCTACCAGCCAGCCCATTCCGATGGTGAGTAGAACGCAGATGGCGGCAATGACAGTTTCCCTGTTCATAGACAAGACCTGTTTCAGGGGATGAGACGGACTGGTTTTAGGGTTGATCTGGAGCCAATGTAACGGGCAGTGTGCTTTTTGTCAATATAGAATCTGGCACATATGTTGTTTTCGAGAACCTCATAAATTGTGGATAAGGAGAACCAGTTTTGGAATGGGTCTATCTGGTCCTCATACTGGCATTTATATCCTGGTCTGTTCAGATTATTCTTGTCTTCCGGCGGCAATCGGGCCGGGTAGACGCGCAAATTGCGCAGTTCGAGGCCACTCGGAGTGATGTTGCACAACAGGCTGAGCAGTACGAAAACCAGGCCAGAGAGAAAAAAGAAACACTCCAGGGATTGGAGCAAACAGCCGCCGAACTGGAGAAAAATGAGAAAGAACTTCAGACCCAAATTTCCGGTCTGAAAGGGACAGATGCAGCCCGGCGTCCTACGCGGCACAAAGTAGAGGCACCGCCGTCAGACGGCGATGTGTGATGTTGGGGCGTTGGGACTAAAGGGAGACTTCCGTGGCCGAAGAGGAAGTTGACGAGCAAGAAGAAGAAAAGGCGCCGGTACCTGTTGCGCCTCCTGCGAGTTTATTGCGCTATTTACCCATTGTGCTTGTCATTTTACTTCTACAGGCAGGTGGGGCGTACTTTGCAATTACCATGTACCTTTTTCCTGACCCTTCTTCTGAAATACAGGACGAACAGGGGCGCACCCGGGTAAGAGCCCAGACCGATCAACCTGTAGCAAGTGTAAATCTGGGGGATATGGTTGCCAATCCGCGGGGTACAGGCGCACGCCTTCTGGTGCGTACCAAGGTCGTCCTGGCTGTTGCACCCAAAGGTGTGGTATCGGAATTACAGGAAGATATCAATAAAGACCGCGTAAAAGACGCGATCGTGCGGGAACTGGGGGATGCAACCTACGATCAGTTGAGTACCGAGGAAGGCCGGGAGGCGATCAAGCAGAAGATGAAAGAACGGATTAACCGATTTTTATATAAGGGTGAGATTTTGGAAATATATTTTGACGAATTCATCCTACAAGCCATGTCTGGTTACGGAAAAAAACCGTAATAGGCCCCGGAGCCAGCCTAAAGTTCGTCGGGCGCATTGAGCAGTTCAATGATGCGAACACCGAACGTATCTCCTACGACCACCACTTCTCCTCTGGCAAACATCTTCCCATTCACCAGCACGTCCACCGGTTCATGTTCTTCGGCGCCAAGCACCACAATGGAGTCAGATTGCCAGCCCAGAATATCTTTGATGGGGACCAGGTTGCCACCCAGAGCCACGGTTACGGTCACATCTATGTCTGACAGGCGATCAATGCCTTCTGCCATTTCCGGTGAACTGGACGAGCTGGTTGCATACGGCATGACTGCTCCGCCGCCATCGTTTTCATCCTCCTGCTGCATTGCCCGTAACATTTCCTGCTCCAGCATATCATCTACACTGGTGTCCTCCTGGTTTTCCTCGTTTTCTGGTTGTTCTTCCTGTGTATTTGCCTCCGCTCCTTCTTCGCCTCCTTCTACTTCTTCCTGCATC
>JAQCGA010000728.1 GCA_027619145.1 bacterium
TTTTCATAGTTTTTTTGCCGGGCGGCAACCGGCGGCTCCGGCTGCAGTAGGTTCAGTCGTTGAGGTCTTTGAATATCTGGGCCTTTTCCAATTCTTCTTCAAAGCCATTCCCCAGTCGGTCGAGTAGCTCCATATCATCTATTTCCTGGCCGCGCGCAAAATGCTGCGCAACACCGGGATCCAGACGAGGGCCCCGGTCATCGCCGCTAAAACCGATCTGGTGGTGTCGAACCAGGGCGTTGGCCAGATGGACGAAGCGAACCAGTTCTCCGGGTTCTTCCGGTTAGCAAGGGTGATGGTGGAAGGCAAGGGCCTGGACCAGGGCCGGGGGAAGGTTCCACTTTTCGGCCAACCAGCCGCCCACGTCTGCATGGGTGACACCCAGAACCTGTTCTTCGGCTTCGGCAATGCTCATTTCTTCGGCTTCGGCCAATTCGAGGGCCTGGGAAAACTCTTCGGCAAAGTATTCGATGAGGATGAGTTTTCCAATATCGTGTAGAACGCCGGCCACAAAAGCTTCGCCTTCCATTTTGGGCTGAAATTTTCGAGCGAGCAGGCGTCCCGCTACGCCGCATGCAATCGCGTGGTCCCAGAAGCGTTGCCGGTCAAAGAGGCGGTGCTCTGTACCTTTGGAGAAGCGTTTGAGTACGGCCACACTGAGGCTGAGGTTTTTGACCTGCTCAAAACCCAGGACGACGATGGCGAGCTGTACGGTGGCGATTTCCCGGGGAAATCCATAAAAGGCCGAGTTGGCTACTTTCAGGATTTTGGCCGTAAGCGCCTGGTCTGTAGAGATGAGCTGTGCCACCTGCCGGGCAGAAGACTTGGGGTTGCCCAGCAGCCCAATGAGCTGGGTAATGATGGTGGGCAACGTGGGCAGGCCGATGATTTTCTCGGTTACCCGACGCAGGCGCTGGGCGTGGCCCATGTCAATTCCCTGGTGGAGGCTTTGGGAGGTTTTTGGCATAAGAGAAGGGGATAAAAAGGCGAATAAAGGCGAATAGGCGAATAAAGGCGAATAGGCGAATAGGCGAATAAAGGTAGATGTAAGAAGAGTGTTTTTTGATTCGTTGATTCGTTTCTATTCGCCTTTAGTCGCCTTTATTCGCTGATTCGTTTCTATTGAAGTAGCCGCATTCGGAGTTTTGCGCGCAGGCTGAGGACGGACTTGGTGTGGATCTGGGAAACGCGAGATTCCGAGAGTTCCATGACCTGGCCAATTTCTTTCAGGGTGAGTTCTTCGTAATAGTACAGCGCAATAACCAGTCGTTCCTGATCGTTGAGCAGGCCGATAGACTCGACCAGAAGGGTGCGCATTTCTGCGCGTTCGAGGTCGGTGAGTGCATCGGATTTGTCGGCAGACTGGAGGGTGTCTATCAGGGGGACTTGTTTGTCATCGTCGGAGCCGTAACTGAGTTCGTCTAGAGAGAGCAGGGTTGTGGAACTCAGGTCGTCCATGAGTTTGTAGAGGTCGTCCATGGACATGTCCATGTCTGAGGCAATTTCTTGCTCGGTAGGAGAACGGCCCAGCTGGTTCTCGAGGGCAGAAATGGCTCTTTCCACTGCGCGAGACTTCGCACGGGTGGACCGGGGCGCCCAGTCTATCGCACGTAGTTCGTCCAGGATGGACCCCCGAATACGCAGAGACGCATAGCTTTCGAACTTGACACCTTTGGAGGGATCGAAGTTGTTGTGGGCTTCAATCAGGCCTACGACCCCGGCATTGATCAGATCGTCGAGTTCAACGGATTTGGGCAGACCAATGGCAGTGCGCCCGGCAATGTATTTGACCAGCGGAAGATAGTCCATCAACTGTTTTTCGCGCTGGGCCTCTACGGACTGCGATGCATATGCCGACTGTGCTGCGGATTTCTTTCGTCCCTTCATGGCGTGCCGTGTCTTAAGGAGTAAGGCAGAACCCGCGCGTCCAAGTTGGGGCGCCGGGCGAACAACTGCCATGTTGTTAGGAGCTGCTTTTTATCATCCGACATACGTTTCTTACCTTGTCCTTACAGGTGGATATCGGCTGTATAGAATTTTCAGGCCCCCGCTTCTACAACAATCCGGTCCATCAGGCGGTCGAAGAGCCCCGGGTCTTTCCGGCGGAGGGATTCGGATTCGGGTGCCAGATCTTTAGCGAGTTGCCGGATGCACCGGGCAGCCAATGAATCGGGGTGCGAAAGGAGTACGGGTTGCTGGGTACGCGCGGCCTGTTCCACGGAAAGGTCTTCCAGAATATGTCCGGCCCGGAAAACCGATAGGCCGAGGAAACGGCTGACGATCTGATCAAATTTCTTGTAGAGTTCAAAGGCTTCGCGGGGAGACCGGGCCCGGTTGACCACCAGACCGGTTTCCAGGTTTGGTCGCTGGGTGCCGCATACTTTGACCATTGCGTATGCATCTGCAATAGACGTGGGCTCGGGCACGGCCAGTACCAGCATGCGATCTGCGGAGAGCACGAAGTCTGTGACTTTGGAAGAGATGCCCGCGCCTGTATCGATTAAGATGAGATCGAAGCCGCGCTCCAGACGGCCGAGTTCTTCTGCCAGCCGGTGTCGGTCTT